>CAXSEW010000029.1:0-15497 GCA_964236185.1 uncultured Nakamurella sp.
TCCGGCATGGGCACCAGCTATTTCGAGGTCTGCGCCGCGGACAAGGGCTTGGATGCCCGCTTCTCGCAGGAGGTTTCCGACTCGCTACGCCGCTTGCTGGCCGGGGAGATCGCTCGGTTCGAGGTCGACTATCCCTGCCACAGCCCCACCGAGGAGCGTTGGGTGAGCGTCCGGGCGAATGCGCTGCCCGAATCCGGCGCGGTCTTGAGCCACGTCGACATGAGCACCATGAAAAGGGCCGAGCAGGCGCTGGAGCACCTGACCATGCATGACGCCCTGACCAATCTGCCCAACCGGCAGTTGCTGACCGACCGGGTCGCCCAGGCACTGGCGACGACCGAACGCAGCGGCCGTAACGTGGCCGTCGCGTTCCTGGACATCGACCAGTTCAAGCGCATCAACGACAGCCTCGGCCACTCCGCCGGCGACGAACTGCTCCGGGCCGTTGCCGGCCGGCTCACCAGGCACACCCGTCCCGGCGACACGGTCGCCCGCTTCTCCGGCGACGAGTTCGTGGTGGTGTGGCCCAGTATCGGCGTGGCCGCGGAGGCGCAGCTGCTCGCCGAGCGGGTGATGAGTTCCATGGCTGCGCCTTTCGTACTCGTGGCGGGGACGGTGACCGTCACCGCCAGCATCGGCGTTGCGGTCGGGTGTGCGCCGCGACAGGTGGATGATCTGCTGTTGGACGCCGATGCCGCGATGTACGACGCGAAGAGCCATGGCCGCGGTATCACCCGCCTGTTCAGCGACGAGCTCCGCAAGGACGTTGCCGACCGGATGCGCATCGAGGCGGAGCTGTGGCAGGGCCTCGACCGCGGCGAATTCGTCCTGCACTACCAACCGGTGATCGATCTGGTCACCGGCACCGTTTCCGGCGTCGAAGCTCTCGTTCGCTGGAACCACCCGGACGGCCTGCGCATGCCCGACTCGTTCATACCGGTGGCCGAGGCGACCGGCATCATCATCCCGCTCGGCGACTGGGTACTCGGCGAGGCCTGCCGACAGGGTGCGAGATGGGCGGCGCAGGGACTGGATCTGCAGATGGCCGTGAACTTCTCCGCCCGGCAGATCAGCCACCCGAACGTCGTCGGCACCATCAGGAGAACCCTCGAAGCATCGGGGATGGCCGCCGACCGACTATGGGTGGAAATCACCGAATCCGCAGTCCTGGACGACGCCGAGCTCGCCAAGACCGTGTGCAAACAGATCACCGATCTCGGGGCCTCGGTCGCCATCGACGACTTCGGGACCGGTTACAGCTCGTTGCTCTACCTCAAACGCTATCCGGCGGCCGCACTGAAGGCAGATCGGCAGTTCGTCGCCGGCCTCGGGTTACATCACGACGATGGTGCGATCGTCGCCAGCGTCGTCGGGCTGGCCCATGCCGTCGGCGCGGTCTGCATCGCCGAGGGTGTGGAAACGCCCGCGCAGTACGCGGCACTGGTCGCACTGGAGTGCGACTACGCCCAGGGGTTCCTGCTGGGCCGCCCCGGCCCGGCCGCCGACATCCGGCAAGCAATCCGCACGTGCAACGCCATGCTGGCCGGCACCGACTCCGTGCGGCGGCCGGCGCCGCCTTCGACGGCCCGTCAGTCGAGCTCGCCGGACGACCGCGCTGGAGGCTGAAATCGAACGGCCGGCCGGCCGGGTGGGCGAAGGTCCGGTGGTGGTTGCTCCCCACCCGGCAACGTCGAACGCAGCGAGTTCGAAACGTCCGACGGGTGTCATGCAAGAAGATTGGCTGGCCGCGCCGGCGGTCGCATGCCGACCGGAGCGGCGTCAGGTGTCCCTGCGGTCGAATTTCAGCAGGGCGCCGACGGCGTGGAAGGCGGAGAAGACGTCGTCTGCCCAGGCGCCCCCGAGCAGCATCGTCGACTCTGCGCCGATGAAAGCGAGTCCGACAAGTGTCGCGAGACTGCGCGGGCTGACCGGACCCAGGTCGCCGAGCTCGTCCGCCGCCTCCAGGACAACCTGCTCGAGGAGGTCGAACCAGCCACGCAGCAGTCGGGTCGCCTGCGCGCCGACCTGCTGGTCGGTCCAGCCGGCCGCGATCATCTCCTGCAGCAACCGCACGTAGCCGGACTCGAGGTCGTCCTCGAGAAAGGAGCAGGCTTGTTCGAAGCGCTGCCAGAGCGGTACGTCCGCGCCGTACATCCTCTGCTGGCGTTCGAAGAGCTGCGCGTTCTGCTGGGCGAGGAGGGCAAGGACGAGACCCTGCCGGCCGCCGAAGTGGTAGTGGATCTGGCTCAGTGGTACACCGGCGCGGTCCGCGACCCGGCGAGTCGACAGGTTCGCGTGCCCGTCGGCGAGCAGGCAGGCGCGGGCGGCCTCGATCAGCCGGTCGCGGGTAGCGGCAGTCACGTACGTCCCCTTCGAGCCCTTGTCGGTCGGTCGACCGAATGCTACCTTTCCATCGTTCGGTCGACCGACCGAACGGTTCCGCGGGGCGGGAGGTCGGTTGATGACCGCGAGCACCTGGATGCGGGCGTCCGGCCGACGACCGCGCGTGCTCTACCTGTCCTCGCCGATCGGACTGGGACACGCCCGGCGGGACCTGGCAATCGCCCGACAGCTCCGGCTGCTGCACCCGGATGTGGAGATCGACTGGCTCACCCAGCATCCCGTCACCCGGGTGCTGGCTGACGCCGGCGAGCGAGTGCATCCGGCGTCGGATTGGCTGGCCAGCGAATCGGCCCACATCGAGGCCGTGTCCGGCGAGCACGACCTGCACGTCTTCCAGGCCATCCGCGAGATGGACGAAATCCTGGTCAACAACTTCATGGTGTTCAACGACGTCGTGGAGGAGACGCCGTACGACCTGGTGATCGGCGACGAATCATGGGACGTCGACTACTTCCTGCACGAGAACCCCGAGCTGAAGCGCTTTTCCTTTGCCTGGCTGACCGACTTCGTCGGCTGGCTACCCATGCCGGACCTGGGCTCTCGCGAGAAGCTGCTGACCGCTGACTACAACGCCGAGATACTGGAGCAGCGGGACCGGCACCGCCGCATCCGGGACCGGCAGATCTTCGTGGGCAATCCGCTGGACGTGGTCGACGAGTCGTTCGGTCCGGGCCTGCCGAATATTCGGGAGTGGACGGCCGCCAACTACGACTTCGCCGGTTACGTCACCGGCTTCGATCCGCCGACGGCAAAGGAGGTGGTGCGGTCCCGCCGCGAACTCGGTTACGACGCGGACGATCTGCTGTGCATCGTCGCGGTCGGCGGGTCCGGGGTCGGCGAGCCGTTGCTGCGGCGCGTGCTCGACGCCGTGCCGCCGGCCCGGGCACGGCTTCCCGAGCTGACATTCCTGGTGGTCACCGGACCCCGCATCGAGCCACGGTCCCTGCCGGCGGTGGAGGGCGCCGATGTGCGGGGGTACGTACCCGACCTGTATCTGCGCCTGGCCGCCGCGGACGTCGCCATCGTCCAGGGCGGTCTCACCACGACGATGGAGCTCGCCGCGGCGCGGGTGCCGTTCCTCTACGTGCCGCTGCAACACCACTTCGAGCAGCACTTCCACGTGCACCACCGCCTGCAGAACTACCGGGCCGGACGGCGCGCGGACTACGACTCGGTGTCCGACCCGGAGTGGCTGGCCGAGGCGATCGTCCAACAGATCGGCAGCATGGTCACCTCGCTGCCGGTGGAGTCCGGCGGGGCCGAACGCGCTGCGGCAATGCTTCAGGAGCTGCTGTGAGCGATCCGGACGACCCCGTCGAGGTGACCGTCGGGCAGCTCACCGACGCCGGGAATGGTCCGCCGACGTGAGCGCGCTGGCCCCGGACGCGCAGGGCTACGTGGACAGCGAGGGTATCCGGATCCACTACGAGGTCACCGGCGACGGCGGTCCGACCATTCTGTTGCTGCCCACGTGGACGATCGTGCACAAGCGGCTCTGGAAGTGCCAGGTGCCGTACCTCGCCCGACACTTCCGCGTGGTGTCGTTCGACGGACCGGGCAACGGCCGTTCCGACCGGCCGCTGGACTCTGCTGCCTACCACCACGACGTCCAGGTCCGGCACGCCCTCGCGGTGCTCGACGCCACCGGCACTGATCGAGCATTGGTCGTCGGCTTCTCCCAGGGCGGCGGCTGGGCGCTTCAGCTCGCGGCCGAGCATGGCGACCGCGTGCTCGGGGCGGTCTTCATCGGCGCATCACTACTGATCACCGACGGACACCCAGCCCGGGTGGCGACGGGGAACCCGGCCGAGCTGCCGACCTCGCGGGTGCCGTTTCTCGAGCGGGATCCGCCCGAGCACTGGGCCAAGTACGACCCCGCCTACTGGCTCACCCACCACGAGGACTTCCTGTGGTTCTTCTTCGGCATGTGCTTCCCCGAGCCGCACTCGGCCAGGCAGATCGAGGAGTGCGTCAGCTGGGGGCTGGACACCACGCCCGACGTGCTGGCGGCCGAGGCTGCGGCAGGGCGACCGAGCAGGCGGTCCGTCGAGGAGTGGTGCCGTGCCGCCCTGTGCCCGGTGCTGGCCATCCACGGCAGTTCCGACCTGATCAGTCCGTCCACCCGTGGGCAGCGGATCGCCGAACTGACCGGCGGCGAGTACGTGGTGCTCGAAGGCGCCGGCCACATCCCGTTGGCACGCGACCCGGTGAAGGTCAACCTGCTGATCCGCGACTTCGCCCGCCGGTTTCGCGGGCGCTGACGTTGATCACTTGCGGTCGAGGGCCATGCTGAAGACATGGACATCGCTCTGCACGTCTCCGACTTCACGCCCTTCGGCCCGCCGGCATCGCTGGCCGCCGGTCTGTCAGCCACCGCCCGAGCCGCCGACGACGCCGGATTCGCCACCCTGACCCTGATGGATCACTACTTCCAGATGGAGCAGATGGCGCCGGCCACCGACCCGATGCTGGAGGGATACTCCGCGCTCGGTTTCCTGGCGGGCCAGACCGAGCGGTTGCAACTGGGCCTGCTGGTCACCGGGGTGACCTACCGTCACCCTGGTCTACTCGCGAAAACGCTGGCAACGCTGGACGTGCTGTCCGGCGGCCGGGCGCTGCTGGGCATCGGAGCCGCCTGGTACGAGCGGGAACACCTGGGGCTGGGCGTGCCGTTCCCGCCGGTGGCCGAGCGATTCGAGCGGCTGGAGGAGGCGCTGCGCATCTGCCGGCAGATGTGGGGACCGGACGTCGGCGCCTTCGCCGGTGAGCACTACCAGCTGGCCGAGACGCTGTGCGTACCGGCGCCGCTGCAGCCGGGCGGTCCGCCGATCCTGATCGGTGGCATGGGCGAGCGCAAGACGTTGCGGTTGGTCGCCCAGTACGCCGACGCCTGCAATCTCTTCGATGCCGGACGCGACGTGCTGGCGCACAAGGTCGAGGTGCTCGAGACGCACTGCGAGGACGTCGGACGGGACCCCGCCGAGATCGAGAAGACCGTCATCACCAGCATCGACCCGGTCACGGACGCCGATACGTTCCTGTCGACGATGGGCAGCTACGCCGAGCTCGGCATCAGCAAGGTCTGGGTCGGAACCAAGGACGCCGACGTGCCCGGCTGGGTGGCCAAGGTGGGGGAGTCGATCGTGCCGCGACTCGCGGAGCTGTGAGCTGCTGAGCGGCCCCGGAGGCCGGTACCGCCGGCGAAGCTGGCAAGCTCGGGTGCATGAGAACCATGACGCTGGGGTCGAGCAAGCTGGAAGTACCTGTCATCGCGGTCGGCTGCATGCGGATCAACGGGCTCGAGCCGGCTGAGGCAGAGCGGTTCGTCAAGGGCGCGGTCGACGTCGGCGCCACCTTCTTCGACCACGCGGACGTCTACGGCGACGGCCGCTGCGAGGAGATCTTCGCCGACGCCATCGGGATGTCGCCCGCGGTGCGGGAGCAGATCACCCTGCAGTCGAAGGTGGGCATCCGGCCTGGTGCGTTCGACTTCTCCAAGGAGCACATCCTCTCCTCCGTCGACGGCATCCTTCAGCGGCTGCGCACCGACCACCTGGACGTGTTGCTGCTGCACCGCCCGGACGCGCTGGTGGAGCCGGAGGAGGTCGCCGAGGCGTTCGATCAACTCGAGAGTTCCGGCAAGGTCAGGCATTTCGGTGTATCGAACCAGAATCCGATGCAGATGGACCTGCTGCGCCGCTCGGTTCGCCAGCCGCTGGTGGCCAACCAGCTGCAGCTGTCCATCACCAACGCCACGATGATCACCGCGGGTGTCCAGGTCAACATGCTGGGCGATGCCTCGGTGGACCGGGACGGCAGCGTGCTGGACTACTGCCGGCTGCACGACATCACCATCCAGCCCTGGTCGCCGTTCCAGTACGGCTTCTTCGAGGGCGTGTTCATCGGCAGCGACAAGTATCCCGAGCTGAACAAGGCGCTGGACGAGGTCGGTGCCAAGTACGACGTGTCCGCGACCACCATGGCCATCGCCTGGCTGCTGCGGCACCCGGCGCGGATGCAGCCGGTCACCGGCACCATGAACCTGGATCGGTTGACGCAGTGCGCGGCGGCGGGTGATGTGCACATCACCCGCGAGGAGTGGTACCAGATCTACCTGGCGGCCGGGAACATCCTGCCCTGAGGTATTCGGGATAGGCGGACGGTGCGGCGCCGTTGCATGGCGCATGACATCCATCGGGCTCATCGGCAGCGGCAACATCGGACAGGCCATCGCCAAGCAGGCGATCGCCCACGGGCACGAAGTGGTGCTCAGTAACTCGCGGGGACCGGAGACGCTGGCCGAGCTGGTCGCCGAACTCGGTACGCAGGCCAGCGCCGCGACGGCCGAGGATGCGGCGGTTACGGGCGAGATCGTTGTCGTCACCGTGCCTTTCGGGAATTACCTGCAGGTGCCGGTGGACCAGCTGGCCGGCAAGGTCGTCATCGATACGAACAACTACTACTTCGAGCGTGACGGCCGCTATTCCGAGATCGATGACGGCACCGCCACCGTCAGCGGCTTGCTGGCCGAGCACCTGCCGACGTCGAAGGTGGTCAAGGCGTTCAACATGATCCAGGCGGTCGCCATCGGCGACGACGCCAAGCCGGCCGGTGCGCCGGGCCGGCGGGCGCTGCCCATCGCGGGCGACGACGCCGACGCGAAGGCTGCTGTCGCAGCACTGATCGACGAATTCGGCTTCGACGTCGTGGACGCCGGCCCGTTGGCGCAGGGCAGGCGTTTCGACCGCGACAAGCCGGCGTACGGGCCGAACCTGAGCGCGCAGCAGCTGACCGAGGCGCTTGCCGCGGGCTGACCCGCGGGCCTACGCCCGTCGATAGGATCAGCTATATGTCTGCTCCGACGGCGCCCGCACACTTCGACGTACTCATCGTCGGGGCCGGGTTGTCCGGCATCGGGGCGGCCTGCCTGCTCCAGCAGCACAGCCCGAAGAAGACGTTCGCGATCCTGGAGGCCCGGAACGCGATCGGCGGCACCTGGGACCTGTTCACCTACCCCGGTGTCCGGTCGGACTCGGACATGTTCACGCTCGGCTACTCGTTCCGGCCTTGGACCGGGGCGAGAGCCATCGCCGACGGCCCGGTGATCCGGGACTACATCCGGGATACCGCCCGTGAGCGCGGAGTGGACACCCGCATTCGTTTCTCCCACCGGGTGATCGCCGCCGACTGGGACGGCGACACGGGTCGGTGGAGCGTCACCGCGGCCGTTGGCGACGACGGCGCGACAGCGAACTTCACCTGCTCCTGGCTGTCGGTGTGCTCCGGTTACTACCGCTACGACGCCGGTCATCAGCCGGTGTTCCCGGGCCAGCAGCGGTTCCGCGGACTGCTGGTCCACCCCCAGCAGTGGCCCACCGACCTGGACTGGGCCGGCAAGCTCATCGTGGTCATCGGCAGCGGTGCGACCGCGGTGACGCTGGTGCCGAACCTGGCGCAGCGGGCAGCTCGGGTGACGATGTTGCAGCGCACTCCCAGCTACATACTGTCGTTGCCGCGCACCGATCCAATGGCGCGACAGCTGCAGCGCATCCTGCCGCTGCCGCTGGCTTTCCGACTGGTGCGGTGGAAGAACGTGCTGGTGGGGACGGCTTCCTACCAGTTCGCCCGGCGTCGCCCAGAGGCGATGAAAGGATTCATCCGCAAGGGCCTGGTGCGGGCACTGCCGCACGACTTCGACGTCGACGCCCACTTCAGCCCGCCCTACAACCCGTGGGACCAGCGGTTGTGCCTGGTGCCGGACGACGACCTGTTCCGCGCCATCGGGTCCGGCTCGGCGGAGATCGTCACCGACCAGATCGCGACCTTCACCGAGACGGGCATCGAACTGCAGTCCGGTCGTCATCTCGACGCCGACATCATCGTCAGCGCAACGGGTCTGACCGTGCTGCCGATCGGCGGCATGAAGATCACCGTCGACCGCCGACCGGTCGATCTAGGAGAAACCGTGTCGTACAAGGGCATGATGGTGTCCGGCGTACCCAACTTCAACATGGTCATCGGGTACACCAACGCGTCCTGGACGCTGAAGGCCGATCTGGTCAGCCGGTATGTCACGCGACTGCTCAACTACTTGGATGCGCACGGCTACGACCGGGCGACTCCGCTTGCGCCGGGCGATGATTCGGCGGACCAGCCGTTTCTGAACTTCACGTCCGGTTATGTCCAGCGGGGTCTGCAGTTCCTGCCCAAACAGGGCCGCCGGGCGCCGTGGAAGTCGCACCAGAACTATCTGCGGGACGTGCTGATGATGCGCGGTGCCGGCGTGCAGGACGAGGGCATGCTGTTCTCCCGCGGGAGGCCGACCGCTCCGGTGGATAGCGGTGGCGTGACGGCCGCCCCGGCGGCGTCATGATGGGTCCGTACCGGTTCACCGAAGGTACGGCCATCGTGACCGGCGCAGCCAGTGGAATCGGTGCGGCACTTGCCCTCCGGCTCGCCGACCGCGGCGCGCCGCTGGTGTTGATCGACCGCGACGCGGAGCGGCTGGGCATGGTGCTCGCGGCGGTGCAGGCCCGGCACCCGCGGTTGTCGGTGACCACCAAGGTCGTCGACCTCGCCGATGACCAGGCCACCCTGGCCCTGGGCCAGCAGTTGGCGGCTGAACACCCGGACACCACCCTGCTGATCAACAATGCCGGCGTCGCGCTGGGCGGTCGGTTCGACCAGGTGACGGCGGAGGAGTTCGATTGGCTGCTGGCGATCAACTTCCGCGCGGTGGTCACCCTGACCCGCGCGCTGCATCCGGTGCTGGTCGCCCATCCCGGCGCCCACCTGGTCAACGTTTCCAGCCTGTTCGGCTTGATCGCACCCGCCGGTCAGGTCGCCTATGCGACGAGCAAGTACGCCGTCCGCGGCTTCACCGAGGCGATGCGCGCCGAGCTGGCGCCGCTGCAGGTCGGCGTGACAGTGGTGCATCCGGGCGGGATCCGCACCCGCATCGCCGAAAGTGCTCGTGCCGGTTCAGGAGTGACCGAGGAAGAGGGCAAGGCCGGGCGCGAGTCGTTCGCGAAGTTGTTGACCTTCGACCCCGATGCGGCCGCCGCGCTGATCGTGCGGGCGGTGGAACGCCGCCGACCCCGGCTGCTGATCGGCTGGAGTGCGAAGATCCCGGACGTGCTGGCCCGAGTCGCGCCCGGCAGCTACAACCGGGTGTTGAACACAGTGCAACGAGCCGGCCGTCGTCCGTAGCTGTGGCGTCCGTAGTTCTGGTGCCCGTGTCGTTCCTGGTCCTGCGCCGCTTCCGGGTCCCCGGTATCGCCCGATCGCACCAGGAAGGTGACGATTCGATGGCAGGATGAGCTCCGTGGAGGTCAGGGGGCTGGGCAAGGGGGCAAACGCGCCCGTCGCGGGTCGCCGGTGCACGGCGGTGGTGACCTCCGGCGCCGTTGAAGTCGATGTGCTCACGTTCCAACTGGGTGCGGACGGCCGGGTCCGATCAGACGGCGACGTCGTGTTCTACAACCAGCCGGCGTCACCGGAGGGCGCAGTGCAACTCGCCGGTCCGGGCACGGTCACCATTTCGCTGGCATCGGTGCCACCGTGGGTCGAGACGGTGACGATCGCGGCCGCTGTCTCCGGTGACGAGCCGACAGTGTCGCTGCCGCAGCACATCGAGGTCACGCTGACCACCGAGGTCGAACAATTCCGCTGCAGTGCAACGGGTCTGACGACCGAGCGGGCGGCGGTGCTGGCCGAGTTTTACCGCCGCAACGGGGCGTGGAAACTGCGGAACGTTTCGGCGGGCTGGGAACAGGGGACACCGACGCTGCTGCGCCACCACGGGGTGACCGTGGACGAGGCGCCGGCGGACGCCAGTGCGATTCCGAGCCGCCAGAGCGACGACGGTGCACTGTCCGCGCCGGCTCCCAGGCCGATCCCCGTGCCAGCGTCTGCGCCGGTTCGCGAGCCCCTGCCGCCGCCCGCGTCCGGGTGGGCGCCGCCGCCCGTCCCCGCGCCGCTCGTTCCCCCACTCCGGGTCGGGTCGTCGTCGCCGCCCCCGCCGCCGCCCCGCCGTCAGCGCGGGAAGCGGTACGCCTGGCTGGCGGCGACGGTCGCCGCGCTACTGGTGCTGGCGGCGATCCTCGGCAGATCGCCGAAACCCAGCCAAGACGCCGCGCTGACCCAAGCCGTCGTAGCACCGGCTGTCTCCTCCACCGCTGCGCTGTCTACCAGCAGGTCCGCCGCCGCGGCTCAGGCGCTGCCCTCGTCGGCGGGACCGGCATCGCCGACACCGATTGCGGTGCAAGCTCTATCGGCGCCCATCGCCGCCGCGGTGGTCCGCAACCGGCAGAACGCCCAAGAGTCGGCCAACGCACTCCATGCGCTGCGGGTGGCCGGCCGCGCACCGAAGACCGGCTACAGCCGTGCGCAGTTCGGCGATGCCTGGACGGACGATGCGGCGGTGGACGGTGGCCACAACGGCTGCGACACCCGCAACGACGTGCTGCGCCGGGACCTGCTGCACTTCACCCTCCGCGCCGGTTCGCACGGGTGCGCGGTGACCGCCGGGACGATGACCGACCCGTACACCGGCCGGCCGCTGCAATTGACGGCCGGCAGAACCACGACGATCCAGATCGACCACATGGTGGCGCTGTCCAACGCCTGGCAGACCGGCGCTGCAGCGTTGTCGCCGCAGCAACGCCAGAATTTCGCCAACGATCCGATGAATCTGCAGGCCACCGCTTCTGCGGTGAACCAGGCGAAGAGCGACGGCGACGCCGCTACCTGGCTACCGCCTGACAAGTCCTACCGCTGCACGTATGTGGCGCGCCAGGTGGCCGTCAAGCAGAAGTACGCGCTCTGGGTGACTGCTGCTGAACGTCAGGCGATCTCGAGAGTGCTGACCAGCTGTGGAGCCACACTGGCGACGCCGCTGGCGAATCCGACGCCCACGTCGTCCAGGGTGCCCACCTCCGCCCGGCCACCGGCACCCCCACCCCCAGCAACGACCGTCCGGGCAACGCCCACAGTCAGAGCGACAACGGCCATCCCTGCGACGCCCGCGACCACCACCAGTGCGGAGCCGGTCACTACCGAAAAGAGCACCACCGAAAAGACCACTCCGGAGCAGACGACCAGCGAGCAGACGACGATGGAGCGATCCACGACGACGGCGACATCGACGCAGGACATCACCGCGGCAACGACTCTCGAGGACGACGGGACGTATTACAGGAGCTGCGCCGCAGCCCGGGCCGCGGGTGCCGCCCCACTGCACACCGGGGATCCCGGCTACCGCACCGGGTTGGATCGCGACGGCGACGGTACCGCCTGCGAGTGAAGCGCCACCACCAGCCGGACGCCTCAGTCCAGCGCGTCCGAGAAAGCGGTGACCAGCTCGAGCGCAGCAGTGGTCAGCGCAGCAAGGATACGTTCGCCCAGTGCGGCGGTCGCCGGCCGCGGGTCGCCGAAGACCCCGGAATCCGACAGCGCTCGCAGGTTCACCGGTTCCGACGGGAACGTCGGCGGGAAGACCGGGTACTCGGCCACGGCGCGTTCCATCGCAACGGTATCCGGCCGTAGGGCCAGCACCACCGAGGTCTCGAACTCGTCGGCGTGCACCAGACCGAACCCGGCCGGCTGCGTCGTCAGCAGATCCTCGACCACCCGGTCCAGGCCGGGATAGTTCACCACCAGCACCCGCAGTCCGGCGTCGTGAATCTGCCGAGCAGCGAGGGTCAGCGGCGCCCGATTGCCAAAGTCCCCGTTGACGATCACCAGACCGCGGGCACCGTGCGCCTGGACTGCAGCGGCAATGTCGACGGCGATCGCCCGGGTGGTGTCGAACGACAGCGCAACGGTTCCCGGGAACGCCATGTTGTCGGTCGTCTGGCCGTAGGGCACCGCGGGCAGCAGCAGCCCACCGACGGCGGCAGCCAGCCGCCGGGCCAGGCCGTCGGCCATCAGGGTGTCGGTGGCCAGCGGCAGGTGCGGCCCGTGCTGTTCCTGGGCTCCGAAGGGCAGGATGGGTAGCGCTCCGCCGGCCAGCAGCTCGCCCACCCGCGGCCACGGCAGCACCGCCGCCTCGAACAGCTCGTTCATACCCACCGCCCGCCTCACGGCTGCCGGGTTCCGGCCACCAGAGCGCACCATAATCGATGCAAAGGCCCCGGGCCGATGACGGCGGTCAGGATCGCCGGGAGCGGATCCCCAGGCGGCCGAGCAGATACCCGATGGCGATGACCCCGCCGACGGGGACTGCCGGCGGGGCACCGACCGCGATCTTGCGGCGCACCGGACGCATCTCGTGCACGGCACACCCGCGGCGCACCGCCGTCCGCAGCAGACCGAAATCCGGGTTCACCGCATGCGGGAACCCCACGGACTTCAGCAGCTTGGCTTCCGGCAGCCGGTGCAATATCCGCTGCTCCAGGTCGCCGGTCACCCTGCGCTGCAATCTGATCGTGCCGCCGCCGTCGGACGGGTCCTTCCGTCCGGAACCGACCAGGATCAGCTTGACGCCCCGGTCCGCTGCCTCCCGCAACAGCCTGTACAGACCGAAACGCCTGCTACCGCCGGGCGCTTCGTAGAAGTACTGGTCCTCCAGATAGAGGTACCGCCGGGCTGCCCGGATCGCCGTGGCCAGGGTGTGGAACACCTCTTGGACGCCGCCGCGCGGCAGCGTCGTCCACCGCACCCGTTTGAGCGATCGGATGTAGAAGACCTTCCACGGGCCGTAGGACCGCAACACCTGGATCGCGGTGTCGGAGTCGGTTACCGGTGCCGCCGCGGGAGCGGGCGGCAGCGTCATCGGGCGCAGCGGGGGATTCAGCACCGCCAGCGACGCCGGCGGCAGGTAGAAGTACCGGCGCGGCAGGGTCGCCACCTCGTGCCAGCGCCAGCGGTAGATCTCCCACACCCGCGCCGCCGCCGGTCCGCGTAACCGGGCTGCGCCGTCGTGCCAGCCCCAGCGCTGGTGGTCGCTGGTCAGCAGGCGCTGGTGCGGCACGGCGTCGAACCTGCTCGCCACCAGGTCGATGCCGCCGACGAAGGCGGTCAGCTCGCCGCCGATGTGCAGCAGCGCGATCTTCTGGTGGTTGACGCCGATCCCGGTACCGGACCAGTCCAGCAGCACACGGTCCCGCAGCGGTGGCGCCACTGCCGTCCCGGCCCTGGGCAACCACCCCCGCATGGTGCGGGCAGCGGCGTTGTTGGCGCGGAACGGGCCGATCTTCGGCCAGGGCAGCGAGCCGCTCAGGACGGCTCCGGACAGCAACACCCGCACGTCGGCGCCGAGCGCCGCCTTCTCGGCGAGGACGTCGACGATCGGCCGGTAGTCGGGATGGTCCCGGTGCAGGCCCCGCAGGTCCATGTCGGGTTCCATCTGCAGGCCGGACAGCAGGATGCTGTCACCGGGGCCGGCCACGCAGATGGCCTCGTGCAGGTCCGTGAAGTAGTCGACGCCGTCGATGACGGCGTCGAACGTGCTGTCGCGGAGGTAGGTCGGGCACTGGACCGTCGACGGCGGCAGGTAACGCGCGGCCAGTTGGTCCAGCGACATGACGATGGTGTTCCATCCTGCTCGGGTGCTGCAGTAGGGCAGCCGGCGCAGGCCGCCGGATACCCTGAAGACCATGGCTGACATCACCTGGTGGGGTCATGCCACTGTGACAGTCGCCGACTCCGGGGTCCGGGTGTTGACCGATCCGGTGCTGATCGGGACGGTGGGGCACCTGCGCCGGCGCCGTGGCCGGCGCCCGCGGCGGCGGCGGTCGACGCGGATCTGGTCGTGATCTCCCATCTACTTGGCGACCACCTGCACGTGCGCTCACTGCGCAAAATATCGCACCGGACCCCGATCGTGGTGCCGCGTGGCGCGCTGCGGGCCGTCCGGGCGCTGCGGTTGCTGCGGTCCTTCGAACTGGTGGAGATCAGCGCCGGAGAGTGTGTGCAGGTGGGGGCGGTACGGGTGCGGGCGGTTCCGGCGCAGCACGACTCGCGCCGCCACGACCTGGCTCGGCTGGGGTCGGCGCCCCCGTTGGGCTTCGTGATCGAGGGCGCGCACCGCACCTACTTCGCCGGTGACACCGGGCTGTACCCGGAGATGGCGGACGAGGTGGGCCGCTGTGACGTGGCGCTGCTGCCGGTGGGCGGTTGGGGACCGGGACTGGGCCCGCACCATCTCAACTCCCGGACGGCGGCCGAGGCGCTCCAGCAGTTGGGCGCGCCGAATGCGGTGCCGATCCACTTCGGCACCCTCTGGCCGGTCGGGCTGGACCGGGTACGGCCGGCCGAGTTCTTCTCGCCCGGTGCTGATTTCGTCGATGCGACGGCGCGGTCGACACCGCGGGCGCGGGTGCACCTGTTGGCCCCGGCCAGACCTGGCGGCCGTCCCCGTGATCGCCTGGCGGCAGCTCAGACCGCTGCCGACTCCGGCGCAGCAGCGGCCTCGATGGAGACGACGGTGCGCACGGTGACCTACCTGGCGCTGTTCGCCGGTGTCGCCGTCGGCGCCATCGTCCCGATCATCCCGACCGGCGCGCTGGTCAGCACGGCGGCCGTCACCTCGCTGCATTCTCCACATCCCTGGACGGCGCTGCTGGTGATCGGAATCGGCGCGGTGGCCGCGCTGATCGGAGACATGGTGCTGTTCTGGCTCTGCTCGCTGCCGGTCGGCCACCGGCTGCTGGGCTGGCTGCGCGGACGGACCAGCCCGGCGCTGCTGGAGCGGTACCACCGGCAGCTCGACGAGCACGGTCTCGGGGTGCTGATCCTGTCCAGGCTGATCCCGGCGGGCCGGATACCGATCATGGTGGCCACGCTGGTGCTGGGCGTGACCTGGCGCTGGTACCTAGCGGGCGACGCGGTGGCGGCCCTCGCCTGGGCGGTGACCTACGCCGCGATCGGGGTGCTGTCCGGATCGTTGTTCGACGAGCAGTGGAAGGGCATCGTGCTGGCCATCGCTGTGGTGCTGCTGGTCAGTGTGGGCCCGTCGCTGGTCCGCGCCCTCCGCCGCAGGCTCGCGGTGGCGCGCCGCGAGTCGCCGACCTGACGCTGCTCACAGACTCGGTACAGGCGGGGCTCGGCGCGGGCACAGCCCGGCCCCGCAGGGTAGGCGTCATGACGTGTCT
>CAXSEW010000030.1:0-15477 GCA_964236185.1 uncultured Nakamurella sp.
GAGACCCTTGATTTGTTGGTCGATCTGGCAACTGCGGCAAAGGTGGAGGAGCGCCGCGACGCCATGCTCCGCGGCGACCACATCAACACCAGCGAGGACCGCGCAGTGCTGCACACGGCCCTGCGCCTGCCGGCCGACGCGCAGTTGACCGTCGACGGCCAGGACGTCGTCACCGACGTGCACGAGGTGCTGACCCGGATGGGCGACTTCACCGACCGGCTCCGCTCCGGCGAGTGGGTGGGCGCTACCGGCCTCAAGATCGCCACCGTCGTCAACATCGGCATCGGCGGATCCGACCTCGGACCGGTGATGATCTACCAGGCACTGCGCGCCTACGCCGACGCCGGGATCAGCTGCCGGTTCGTCTCCAACATCGACCCGTCCGATGTCGTCGCCAAGACCACCGACCTGGACCCGGCGACGACGCTGTTCATCGTCGCCTCCAAGACGTTCACCACGCTGGAGACGCTGACCAACGCCACCGCTGCCCGGCGGTGGTTGCTCACCGGGCTCGGCCTGGACAGCGAAGCCAAGGACGACGCCGGCCGCGATGCCGTGTCCAAGCACTTCGTCGCCGTCTCCACCAACGCCGATCGGGTGTCGGCGTTCGGCATCGACACCGCCAACATGTTCGGCTTCTGGGACTGGGTGGGCGGCCGCTACTCCGTCGACTCGGCCATCGGGCTTTCGGTGATGTGCGCCATCGGCAAGGAGCACTTCGCCGACCTGCTCAGCGGATTCCACGCCATCGACGAGCACTTCCGGGTGGCACCACTGGCGCAGAACGCTCCGGTGCTGATGGCCCTGCTCGGTGTCTGGTACTCCAACTTCTTCGGCGCCGACTCCCGCGCCGTGCTCCCCTACTGCAACGACCTGAACCGGTTCGCGGCGTACCTGCAGCAGCTGACGATGGAGAGCAACGGCAAGTCGGTGCGCGCCGACGGCACGCCGGTCACCACCTCGACCGGCGAGATCTACTGGGGCGAGCCGGGAACCAACGGTCAGCACGCCTTCTACCAGCTGTTGCACCAGGGCACCCGGCTGGTGCCGGCCGACTTCATCGGCTTCTCCGAGCCGCTCGACGACCTGCCGACGATCGACGGCAGCGGCAGCATGCACGACCTGCTGATGAGCAACTACTTCGCCCAGAGCGTGGTTCTCGCCTTCGGCAAGACCGCGGAGGAAATCGCCGCTGAAGGAACTCCCGCAGATGTCGTCCCACACAAGGTGATGCCCGGGAACCGGCCGTCCACCAGCATTCTGGCCCGTCGGCTGACGCCGTCGGTAGTGGGCCAGCTGGTGGCGCTGTACGAGCACGCGGTGTTCGTCGAAGGCGTCATCTGGGGCATCGACTCGTTCGACCAGTGGGGTGTGGAGCTCGGCAAGACGCAGGCGTCGCAGCTCACCCCGGTGTTGATCGAGGATGCCGCGCCGGCGCCGCAGGCGGACTCGTCCACCGATGCCCTGGTGCGCCGCTACCGCGAGCAGCGCGGGCGGGCGGTCTGAGCGCCTCGCGGTCGTCGCCCGGAGCGGAGCGCTGATGACCGAACCCATCCGGTCGCCGGGTCACGTCGTCCTCGCCGAAGTCGAGGGCGCGTCCTACGGGTCGCTCCGCCGCCGACCGACGTCCCGGTCGGATCGGTACCGGCTCGGTCGGGCCTTGCGGACGAAGGTGCCGCGAGCGAGCCTGGGCGACTGGACGCCACCGGCCGACCGGCCGGACCCGGTGGACCTGGTGATCGAGTCGCACGAGGGCCGGCTGGACTGGCTCATCCCGCTGCGGGTCGGCCGGATGGTGGCCTCGCCGTACGGGTTCCTGCGCGGCACCGCCATCGTGATGGCGGAGGACGTCGCACGCCTGCCGGCCACCGGTATCACCCCGGTGATCTGCGGTGATTCGCACTTCGGCAACTTCGGCTTCTACGCCTCGCCCGAGCGTGACCTGGTGATCGACCTCAACGACTTCGACGAGGCTCACCCCGGTGGCTGGGAGTGGGATCTGCGGCGGCTGGTGGCCAGCATCTGGGTGGCCGGCCGGCAGAACAACCACAGCGAGCAGACCTGCGAGAGCGCCGCGCGGGCGTGCGTGGCGGCGTATCGCGGCGAGGTCCGGGTGCTGGCCGAACAGCCGCTGCTCTCCCGCTCGTACCAGCGGCTGGACATCGACAAGCTGATCGCCACCACCGCGCAGGATTCGCTACGCAACGAGATCGAGCGGGCCGCCCGGCGCGCCCGGTCCCGCACGAGTGATCGCGCGCTGCCCCGGTTCACCGAGGAGCACCACGGCAGCCGGCGGATCGTCGAGGAACCTCCGCTGATCACCCGGGTCGACGCCAGGGAGGCCGACCTGATCGGCGCCGCGCTCGACGAGTACCTGACCACGCTGGCTCCGCACTGGCGCCGGGCGCTGGCCGGGTACACGCTCGTGGACATCGCGCACAAGGTCGTCGGTGTCGGCAGTGTCGGCCTGCGCGCCTACGTCGCGCTGCTGGAAGGCAGCAGCCCGGACGACGTGGTGTTCCTGCAACTCAAGCAGGCCCGGCGCTCCGTCCTGGCCAAGCACGTGCACGGCGATTCGGCGTGGCACGCCCACCAGGGCCAGCGGGTGGTCGAGTACCAGCAGGCGCTGCAGACGGTCAGCGACCCGCTGCTGGGCTGGGCCACCGTCGACGACCGTCAGTACTACGTCCGGCAGTTCCGGAACATGAAGGGCACCATCGCCATCGATGCGATCGACTCGCAGGCGTTGGCCGACTACGCCGGTATCGTCGGTCAGCTACTGGCCAAGGGTCACGCCAGAACCAGTGGCGCCTCGATGATCTCGGGCTACGCCGGGTCGTCCGACCGACTGGACGTCGCGCTCGCCCGATTTGCCCGGCTCTACGCCGATCAGACCGAGGCCGACCACGGCGCCCTGGTCAAAGCAGTTGCGGCCGGACGGCTTCCGGTGGAGTACGGGCTCTGATCAGGCTCAGGGCGCATCGGCCACCGTCGCCGCCCGGAACTTGGACAGTCCCAGCACCAGCGCGACGACCGCGAAACCGACCGCCATCAGGCAGAGCGCCGGGCGGTAGCCCAGCTGCACTGCCAGCAGTCCGCCCACCGGAGCGCCGACCACGATCATGGCCCGGTTGATGGACCGCATGGTCGCATTCATCTGGCCTTGCAGGCGATCCGGCGTCACGCTCTGCCGGTAGCCCATGCCGTTCGGGTTCTCCGCACCCATCGACACGCCGACCAGCAGCTGGCCCAGCCCGATCAGCACGCAGCCGGCGACGCGGGCAGGTGCCACCGCGAACAGCACGTACGCCACCGGCATCACGGTGTGGCAGGCCACCACGACTGTGCCGGTCCCGAACCGCCGACCCAGCCGCAGCGCGACGGAACTGCCGACCAGAGCGCCGAGACCGGCCACCGAACCGGCGATCCCCAGCGCCAGCGAGTCGAGCGCCGGTGAACCGAGCTGCACCGTGGACAGGATGAAGAACGCCAGCACCGCGCCGGACATCCGCCAGAAGACGAACCACAGGTGGGCGGCCAGGGCGAACGGCGTAAGGGTCGGGTGCCGGTACACCCAGCGCAGACCCTCCCCCACTTCCGAGCGCAGGCTGGAGCCCACGGTGCGGTGCGCGGCCGGCTCGTCGACCGTGATCCCGAGCAGCACGAAGCCGGACACCAGGTAGGTGGCGGCGTCCAGCAGGAAGGCGACCGGAGCGGTCAGTACCGCCAGCACCAGCCCGGCCAGCCCGGGCCCGGCCGTCTGGGCCACCGCCGAGCTCTGGTCGATGCGCGCATTCGCCGCGGTCAGCATCCGGCGCGGCACCAAGCGCGGTAGGAACGCCTGCGACGCCGCGTCACCGGCGAGCGAGCACAGCCCGAACGCCAGCATGAAGACAGCCAGCAGGCCGATCGTCAACCGGTTCGTGATGGCCAGCACCGCAGGCACGGCCAGCAGCACCGCCCTGGCGAAGTCGGCGCTCACCTGGACCGGCCGGCGCCGCATCCGGTCGATCAACGCACCGGCCAGCGCCAAGGACGTCAGATAGGTGCCGAACTCGCTGGCCGAGAACGCCCACCAGAACCAGATGAACCCCGGACTGCTGCGCAGTTCGCGAGCCTCTGACATGCCTCATGCCTACCACGGTGTTCCGTCACGTCCTGCCCGGCCGGTGGTCATCGTGGCTGACGAGTCCGAGCTACTCCGTCGGCACCGTCGGCAGGAACTGCGGTGGCTGACGGATCTTGGTGGCCTGCTCCCACGAGTAGGTGAGGCCGATGAGCTCCGGCTCGTCCCACCGACCGCCGATGAAGGAAACCCCGACCGGCAGGTGGAACGAATAGCCCGCCGGCACGGTGACGTTCGGGTAACCGGCAATGGCCGCCGGACTCGACGAGCCCACCAGGAAATGGTCACCATTGATCAGGTCGGTGGTCCAGGCGGGCGAATTGGTCGGCGCGATGATCGCGTCGAGCTGGTATTTCGCCATGGTGTCGTCGATGGAGTGCTGGGCGACCGACCGAGCGTTGTTGCGGGCTTTGATGTATGCGGGATCAGTCAGCGGTCCCTCGGCCTGCGACGCGAGGAAGACCTCCTGACCGAAGTACTTGAGCTCCGCGGGGCTGGAGTTGTCGAAATTGATCAGGTCCTGCAATGTCTTCGGGTACTTGGCCGAGGTGTTCTTCTTCAGGTAGGCCGCGATCTCGGTCTTGAATTCGTACTGCAGCGCGGTGTTCTCGTCCGCATATGCGGCGTCGATCGGCACGTTCGCCGGGTCCACGATCACGGCCCCCAACGCCTTCAGCTTCGTGATGGTCTGCTCCATGATCGCGTCCGTTTCCGGGCTGGACCCGAAGTTGCCTTCCCGCCAGACCCCGAGGCGTGCGCCCTTGAGAGCTCCCGGCTTCAGGTACCTGGTGTAGTCCGCAGTGACCTTGCCGGCCTGGGCGGCGGTCGCCGCGTCGGTCGGGTCCACTCCGGTCAGCGCGCCGAGCAGGACCGCGGCGTCGGTGACGTTGCGTGCCATGGGGCCGGCGGTGTCCTGCTGCGAGGAGATCGGCACGATCCCGGACCGGCTCGCCAGTCCCAGGGTCGGCTTGATACCGACCAGCCCGTTCTGACCCGACGGGCACACCACCGAACCGTCGGTCTCGGTGCCGATGGCGACGGTGGCCAGATCGGCGGAGGCCGCCACCCCCGAACCGGCGCTGGATCCGCAGGGGTTGCGGTCGAGCACGTAGGCCATGTGTGTCTGGCCGCCGACGCCGCTCCAGCCGCTGGAGGACTGGGTGGAGCGGTAGTTGGCCCATTCGGAGAGGTTGGTCTTGCCCAGGATCAGCGCTCCGGCCGCCTTGAGCCTGGAGATGATGAACGCATCCGGCGGTGTGCTGCCCGCCAACGCCAGCGAACCCGCGGTAGTGGGCATCCCGGTGGTATCGATGTTGTCCTTGACCAGGATCGGGATGCCGAGCAGCGGACGTCGGTCGCCGTAGTGTCGGGTCCGGTCGGCGAGGGCGGCCTCTGCGGCGGCCGTCGGGCTGACGGTGATCACCGCATGCAGCTTCGGGTTCAGCGCCTCGATCCGGCGTTCGTAGAACCGGACGAGTTGAGCGCTGGACAATCGTCCGCGATTCATCAGCGCCTGCAGTTGCAAAATGGTGGAGGAATCGACGTCGATTCCGGCGACCCTGGTCGACAGGATGTCGACGCTGTCGAACGGCGCCGCTGATTGCCCGACCTGCTTTGCGGCAGTGGCAGTTGCGGTGGCCGGAACGAGTGCGACGGCGCCCGTCGCCACGGTGATTGCAAGAACTGAGACCCAGCGCCGCCGGGTGAGAGTAGGCATCCGCACACTGTGCCGCACAGGCGATTCCTCGCGTATGAACATTTGGTGTCGCATCTTCACCAATGGTTCAGAACGGGAGAAAACAACCCCACACATGCAGGTGCAACAGCATGGTCCGTCCCCTCGACCGTAAGGCGGGCGAATCAGCCGCCGGTCGCCCCGAAGCGTTCGACCCGAATGGAACTCGTCGGCATCCCGGACTGGACCAGCAGTGTGCTGGCCGCGTCGGCGAAACCGGCCGAGCCGCAGACGAATGCAGTCTGGCCGGGGATGATCAGCGTTAGCACGTCGGCGGCGGTGAGTCGCCCCGCAGTGCGATCGACCGCAGGGTCGGCGCCGCGGGTCAGCGCCACAACGACACCACCGGCGATCAGTTCCGCGCCGTAGGGCAGTTGTTCATAGGTGCGGGCCGACACCGCCATCTTCAGCAGCGACATGGTGCCCAGGTGCCGCGCGTGTCGCAGCATCGAGACCATCGGCACCACACCGGATCCCCCGGCCACCCCGAGGGCAGGGCTGTCGCCGCGCCAGACGAACCACCCGCCGATCGGGCCGCGTACCTCCAGCGTGTCACCGGCCATCACCACGTCCGCGAGGAATCCGGAGACCTCACCGTCCTCGAGCCGTTCGACGAAGAGTTCGATCCCGGGTTCGTGCGGCGCCGAGACGATGGAGTAGGACCGCTGTGCGGTGTACCCGTCCTCCGCGCGCAGTCGGACCACGTAGTGCTGGCCGGGCAGGTGATCGATCCGTTTCGGCACGTCGAGCAGCAGCCGCACACCGTTGGAAAACGGATGACTGACGTCGCGGACCGTCGCCGTCCGCCAGGCACCGACCGGAGCCGACGGACCGCGCGTGGCCGTGATCTCCACTCCGGCAGAATCGCCCGACGCCCCGGCCTGGAGCGACAGTCCGGACTCAGTCACCCTGGTAACGCTCCTGCTTCCACGGGTCGCCGTGGTCGTGATAACCGTTGCGTTCCCAGAAGCCCTGCTCGTCGTGGTCCATCAGCGTGATCCGGCTGACCCACTTCGCGCTCTTCCAGAAGTACAGGTGTGGCACCAGGAACCGCATCGGACCGCCGTGCTCGGTGGGCAGCGGATGACCCTCGTGATCCCAGACGACGAAGGCCTTGCCGCCGGAGATGTCGGCGAGCGGCAGATTCGTCGTGTAGCCGGTGGTCGACCGGATCATCACATGGGTGGCGGTGGGCAGCGGTACCGCAGCGGCCAGCAGCAGATCCGCGCTGACGCCGGCGAAGCTGGTGTCGAACTTCGACCAGGTGGTCACGCAGTGGATGTCGCCGTTGAACACGGTGCCGGGCAGCTGGTGCAGCTCCTGCCAGGTCCAGGTGGTCGGGTGCTCGACCAGACCGTCGACGGCGACGGACAACTTCTCCGGATCCAGCCGCGGCGTGACCTCGGCGGTGAGCACCGGGAAGTCGCGCCCGGTGTCGTACTGGCCCGGCGGCAACCGGTCGTTGTGCGGCCGGCGTGGACGACCGCTGAACCCTCGCGTCATGCGGATGATTGTGCCCGATGGCCATGCCGGCGTCACAGCCGCTGCGCTGGAGACCTCCGGACATCCCCCGTGCGGCAAGTCGGATGACGAGCTGGGTCTGGCTGCGGGCGGCCAACGGCCGCTTGTCCGTCTCGGTCGGTGACAACGGCATCGGCGGAGCGGTGGCGACACCGGGAGGCGGACTGCACGGAATCGACCGGCGGCTGGCAGCATTCGACAGAACGGCCACTGTCGCGAGCCCGGTCGGCGGGCCGACCGTCATTTCCCTGGAGCTGCCGTGCGGGTTGTCATCGGAGAAGATCTAGCGCTGCTGCGCGACGGCCTGATAACCGCGGGCCTCGAGTTCCTGGATCAATAGCGGCACTGGGAAGCTGTCGGCCGAGCGGGTGGTTCGGAGACAGGACAACCCCCGGGCTGCTCCTTGCTCCGCGTGGCGAAGCAGGGGCCGACTGGACTGAGGTCGGCGGCCCGGGGGTCGGGTGACTGTCCACTAACTGCCTGACCGCTGCTCCCGATGGGAACGGACCACGGTCCGACGTGATGGAACGGCGGCCTAGCGGCCAGCCACCTCACGAGTCCTGTACGTCATCAACGTGGGACCACCTCCTTCCGGGTTCGTACCTCGAAAGTAACCGCGGGCGCGGCTGTTCGCAACGTCATTTCGCGCGTCGCTCGTTGCACCGCACCTGCCTCGACCGGTCAGCGGCCGACGGCCGGCTCCAGCGTCCCCGCCTCCTGACGGCGGATCCGGGTGGGGGCCAGCAGCAGCGTTGCGACGAACCCGAGCGTCAGTGCCACCAGCACGCCGATGTTGCTGTATGCCCACGCGCCGGAACGGCCACCCAGACCGAAGACGTCGAGCAGATATCCCTGCCAGGTCAGCCAGTTCGCCTGCGAATTGGTCACCAACCCCCAACCCAGCGCCGTGCCCACCAGCACCAGCGCGACCGCGTCCCACTGCACGTCGCCGTAACGGCCGCGCACATCGAACAGCTCGCGCTCCGCATAGTTACGGCGGCGCACCAGCACGTCGGCCAGCATCACCCCGGCCCAGGCCGACACCGGGACGCCGAGGGTGATCAGGAAGCCCTGGAACTGGGTCAGGAAGGTGCCCTTGACGAAGAAGACCACGACGATGGTGCCGGCCAGCATGATGGTTCCGTCGATCAGCGCCGCGACGTACCGCTGCACCTTCACGCCCAAGCTGAGCAGCGCCAGGCCGGACGAGTAGATGTCCAGCACCGCGCCGCCGACCAGGCCCAGTACGGCGACCAGCACGAAGATCACCAGGAACCACGTAGGCAGCAACGTGGCCAGTGCGCCGATCGGGTCCGCTCCGATCGCCGTGCTGAGGTCGGTGGAGGAGCCAGCCAGCAGCAACCCCACGACGACCAGCAGCACCGGCGCCAGCGCACCGCCGAAGGTGGTCCAGCCGACCACGCCGCGGCCTGAAACGGCGCGCGGCAGGTAGCGGGAATAGTCGGCGGCGGCGTTGACCCAACCGAGGCCGAATGCCGTCATCAGGAAGATCAGCGCGCCGATCACCGCAGTGCCGCCGCCGCTGGGCAGATGCGACACGGTGGTGAAGTTGATGTGCTTGGCCACCAGCACCACGTAGACCACGGTCAGCACGCCGGTGATGACGGTGATCCACTTCTGCATCCGCATGATCACGTCGAAGCCGGCCACGCCGCCGCCGATGGTGAGCGCGGTGACCACCAGCATGGCGACGATCTTCACCGGTACGCCGCTCCCCCAGCCCAGCCGGCCGAACACGGTGGCGGTGGCCAGCGTCGCCAGGATGACCAGGACGGTCTCCCAGCCGACCGTGAGCAACCAGGAAACGAACGACGGCAATTTGTTACCGCGGACGCCGAACGCTGCCCGCGACAGGATCATCGTCGGGGCCGACCCGCGCTTGCCGGCGATCGCCACGAATCCGCAGAACAGGAACGAGATGGTGACACCGACGACCGCGATGATCACGCCCTGCCAGAACGAGACGCCGAAGGCGAGGACGAAGGCGCCGTAGCTGAGCCCGAGCACCGATACGTTCGCCCCGAACCAAGGCCAGAACAGATCTCGCGGCCGACCCTTCCGCTCGCTGTCGGCGATGACGTTGATGCCGTTCATCTCCACCGGCAGGGTGCGGGCGTCGTTCACCTGGGTAGTCATGCTCGCATTGTCACACCTGCCAGCACCGCACCGCTGGCGGCTGGTGGAGGTGTTCCGCCGTCAGCGAACCCGGCAGTCATTCGCCTCGCCGCACGCCGGGCGGGTGCCTAGAGTTTGCCAATGGCCGACATCGCGAACAGCACCGTTCTGCACTTCCCCGCCGCTGCGTCGGCCGCGCCGTCGACGCCACCCCCGGAACCGCTGTGGCGGCAGCTGGTCGGGCAGGTGCTGCGGAGCGAACGCGTGGATACCCATCGCACCCTGCAGCAGGTCGCCGAGCGGGCGGGCGTCTCCCCGCAGTACCTGTCCGAGGTCGAGCGCGGCCGGAAGGATCCGTCGTCGGAGATGCTCGAATCGATCTGCGGAGCGCTCGGGCTGACGTTGGCCGACCTGCTGGCGGTGTCCGGCCGCACCCTGCGCTGCGACTCCCCGGTCGTCCGACCGGCTGCCGCCCGGCCTGCGCAGACCGAGACCTGCCCTGCACGTCCAACCGGTGTGGTCTCGCTGGCGGCCTAGCGGCTGCGATCACCTGGGCCGGCCCGCGCGGCGCGAGGGAATGATCTGGTCGGCGAGTCCGTAGCCGACCGCCTCGGCCGCGGTGAACACCTTGTCGCGCTCCGTATCAGCCAGCAGGCGTGCTGCACTCTGACCCGTGTGTGTGCTGAGTACCTCGATCATCTGAGCGCGAACCCGCAGTACCTCCCGGGTGTGCAGCGCCAGGTCCGAGATGGTGCCCTGCCCACCGGTGGACGGCTGGTGCAGCACGACCCGGGTGTGCGGCAGCAGCGACCGCCGACCGGGCGATCCGGCGGCCAGCAGGACCGCGGCGCCGGAGGCGGCCTGGCCGACGCAGGTGGTGGCGACCTCGGCTTCGACGTACTGCAGCGTGTCGTAGATGGCCATGGTCGCCGACATCGATCCACCGGGTGAGTTGAGGTACAGCGAAATCGGCCGGCTGCTGGTCTCCGAGTCCAGGTACAGCAGCTGGGCGACGACGACATTGGCCACGTCGTCGTTGATCTCGGTCCCCAGGTAGATCACGCGTTCGGTCAACAGCCGGGAGTAGACATCGACGACCCGCTCGCCCGTGGGGGTCTTCTCGATCACGGTCGGCACCAGGTATGAAGCCATGATCAGTACCCCAGCCCGGTCGGTCGGCCGGCGGGCCGGATCTCGTCCAGTGAGGTGATGACCCGGTCCACGAAGCCGTAGGCCAGCGCCTCGTGCGCATTGAACCAGGCATCGCGGTCGCTGTCCGCGGCAATCTTCTCCAGCGGCTGCCCGGTGAACTGGGCATTGAGCCGGTTCATCAGGGCCTTCGTGTGCTCCAGGTTGGCGGCCTGGATCTCCACGTCGATGGCCGTGCCCTGCACTCCCGCTGATCCCTGATGCATGAGGATCCGGCTGTGCGGCAACGTGTATCGCTTGCCCGGCGTGCCCGCCGACAGCAGGAATTGGCCCATGCTGGCCGACAGGCCCATCGACAGCGTGGCCACGTCAGGCCCGATGGCCCGCATGGTGTCGTAGATCGCCAAGCCGGCGGAGACGGACCCGCCGGGTGAGTTGATCATCAGCAGGATCTCGCGCCGCGGGTCTTCCGCGGCTAGCAGGACCAGCTGGGCGCATAATCGGTTGGCGACCGCGTCGTCCACCTCTTGGCCCAGTTGCAAGACCCGCCGGCGATGCAGTTGCGTGGTGAGGTGATCGGTGAGTACGTCGGGCTGCGGCTGCTGTGCGGTCATGCCGTCCACTGTGCGGAGCGGCCACCCTTGTCGTCCACGGTCGCTGCTGGGAGCAGATCCGCTTGCAGCAGCGAAGGATCAGTCGGACAGTTCGCCCGTGCAGGGTTCGGCCGCTTCGACGGCAGAGCACTCCGCCGCCAACCGGGCACCGACCAGCTCGCCGATCTCGGCCAGCGCTCTGAGCTGTTCGGGAGTGAGCAGGTCGATGAAGTACGTCCGTACCGTCTTGACGTGGTGCGGCGCGGCCTCCTCGATGGTCGACTGGCCGGTCGGGGTGAGTGCGATGAAGGCACCGCGACCGTCCGTCGGGCAACCCTCGCGGGTGACCAACCGCCGGCTCTCCATGCGCCTGATGTGGTGCGACAGCCGGCTCTTCTCCCATCCGGTCGCCGCCACCAGATCACGCGCGCGCAAACGCTTCTCGGGCGACTCGGACAGCTGGACGAGCACCGCGTAATCGGCGTTCGAGAGATTCGACTGCCGGGTCAGCTGCCGGTTCAGCTCTGCAGACAGCGGCATGTTGAGGTGCTGCAGGGCACGCCAGGCCCGCGCTTCCTCGGCAGTCAGCCACTTCGTCTCGCTCACTCCGTCATGGTATCCGTTGGTTGACGCATCATCCACGAAGCTGGCGCAGATCGGCGTGTGACGCTGATTGCCGACCGGGGTCGGCGCGACCTGCGGAAAGAGACGAACTGGCCCGGATCCACGGATCCGGGCCAGTTCGACCAGCAGGGCGCACTGGCTACCGCCCGGTGGCGTCTTCCACTGCCCGGTGCTCGAAGACCGGCACGTCGCCGACGATGGGGTTGGTCCGACGGGAGGGTGCCAGGTACTTCGTGAACAGGTTGACGAAGGTGGCCAGCCGGTTGCGATTGCCCAGCAGCATGACGATGTGGATGAACATCCAGACCAGCCAGGCCGGCGTACCGGTGAGCTTGATCGACTTGCCCTTGACCAGCGCGATGTCGGCGACCGCCGCCCGGCGGCCCACCGTCGCCATGGTGCCCTTGTCGTGGTACACGAACTGCTGGATGGGCCGCCCGATGACCATCGCCGCGATGGACTTGCCGATGTGCTTTCCGCCCTGCAGCGCCGGCTGGGCCAGCTGCGGCAGCGCGTCCGGGGTGATGGCGGTGTCGCCGGCAGCGAAGATGTTCTTCTTGCCGATCACCCGTAGCTCGGAGTCGACGGTGATGCGGCCGCCGCGACCCTGCGGCAGACCCCAGTCGGCGACCGCCTTGGGCACGGTCACGCCGGTGGCCCAGACGACGACGCCCGCCTTGAGGAACTCGCCGTTGCCGAACTCGACGCCGTCGGGACGGACCTCTGCCACCGACGTGCCGAGCTTGAGCTCCACGCCACGCTCGCGCAGCGCCCGGGCCGCGAACTCCTGGAGCTTGACGTCGAACGGGGCGAGCACCTTGTTGGTCATCTCGACCAGCACGATGTGCGTGCGCCGTGGGTCCAGCTCGGGATAGATGGACGCCATCGCATCGTTGCGGAGCTCGGCAAGCGCGCCGGCCATCTCGACACCGGTCGGGCCGGCCCCGACGACGACCATGGACAGATCCCCGCCGGCGGCCGAGGCCGCGTAGTGCTCGAGGCTGGTGAAGATCTGGTCGCGCAGTTTGAGCGCCTGGGCCCGGGTGTAGATCGCCATCGAGTTCTCCTCGGCACCCTTGGTGCCGAAGTAGTTCGTGGTGGCGCCGGTACCGATGACCAGGTAGTCGTAGGCCATTTCGCCGCCGTCCCGGAAGATGATCTTCTGGCCGTCGCTGTCGATGGTGGCCAGCTCGCCCTGACGGAAGCTGACGTTGCGCTGGGACATCCGGGCCGCGCGCAGGAAGAAGGTGACGTCGCCGGGGTTCAGTCCCGCGGTCGCCACCTGGTAGAGCAGGGGCTGGAAGGCGTTGTAGGTATGCCGGTCGACGAGCGTGATGTCGACATCCGCCTTGTGCAACGCACGAATCGTCGACAGCCCGGTGAACCCGCCGCCGATGATGACCACGTGCGGACGCCGACGGGCCGTCACGATCCGAACAGGTGCGCTGCTGTCAGTCATAATGCCGATCCTCCTGGTGGTTGGCCACATTTCTGCACCGTGCCGATACCACCGGCCGTGCAGTGCGAAACGTAGGTGTCGCTGCTCTCGCGGAGCGCCGGCTTCATCGAGGGCCCTCTGACGGATGCTGCCGCATGCTGCTTCGCAGGGCAGCCCTGCAAATTGTTCCACATGTCACGGCACGCCGATTTCACTCCGAGGCTACCGGCCTCGGCGGAGTGTCGCGACGCGTGATGCCGGAGAGCGCGAACACCCCGACCAGCACCAGGTCGAGAGTGACCGCCACCGACTGCCAGAACGCCCAGGAGTGCGGTGCATCCATGCCCAGCAGGGATGCACCGGACGCGGATGCGAGCACCAGCAGCAGGGCGGCGACGCTCAGTGCCGTCAACGCGACCGCGGCCCGCCGCCAGGGCCGGCCGGCCTGGGCCATCGCCAGCACGATGCCGACCGGCATCGTCAGCAGCGCGAGGATTGCCGCGACCATGTGTGTGCGTGCGTGCCACGACTGCTGCGCACCGCCGGCGTCGGTGCGGACGATGCCCATCACCAGCAGGCCGACGCAGCCGACCGTGAGCCAGGACCAGAGGAAGCGCGCCTGCCGTGGGCCGAACTCGGGTCCGCCCCGCGCGAGCGCCAGCACCGCCAGCGCCAGCAATGTCGTCCAGCAGGTGAACACCCATCCCCGCCGGCCGACCCCGTACTGCGACACCGAGATCTCCGGCGGGAACCAATCGGAGTTGATCCACTGCAGCAGCACGCAGCCCGCGAGCGCCGCGATCGTCGCCAGCCTGCCCACCAGCAGCCACCGCGGAGCCGTCGACCGGGCGCGCTGACGCGGCCCGCCGTAGACATCGGTCGATGCGGAGGTCACCGCCCGATTATCCGCCTCGACGGTCCGGATCTGCGGTCAACCGGCGCGCGGCACCGTGCTCATCGGCTGCGCGGCAGGGGTGGGTCGAATCTCCCATCGACAGCTGTCCAACCGCCGTCGACCAGCAGCACCGAGCCGGTGACGAACGACGCGGCGTCCGAAGCCAGGAAGACGGCGGCCCCGGCCATCTCGCGGGGGTCGGCCCACCGGCGCAGTGCGCCCTTGTCGGCGTAGGCGCGGAACCAGTCCTCGTCCGCCCGGATCTGGCCGGTCAACTCGGTGGCGACCACGCCGGGGGCGATCGCGTTGAACCGGACGCCGGCCGGCCCGAACTCGGCAGCGGCGGTGCGGATCAGCTGGACCAGCCCGGCCTTGCTCGCCGCGTAGGCACCCTGTCCGGGCTCCACCGTCTGGCCCCGGATGGAGGAGAACGCCACGAAGGAACCGCTCCCCCGCTGCGCCATGGCCGGCCCGAAGGCGCGCAGCAAGGTGAAGACGCCACGCAGGTTGATCCGCAGCACCCGGTCGAAATCCTCGTCGGTGTAGTCCGCCAGCGCCTTGCGCACGTTCATTCCGACCGTGGTCACCACGATGTCGGGGCAATCGATCTCGACAAGCGCAGCAACCGAGGCGGTATCGGTGACGTCCACGGCGGCCCAGCCGCCGCCGCACGCCGCTCCTGCCGCTCTGGCGACAGCCTCGTCGAGATCAGCTGCGGTGACCGCGGCGCCGTGCGCCGCCAGGGCCATCGCCACTTCCGCGCCGATACCGCCCGCGCCGACGACCAGCGCCGTCCGACCGGTCAAGTCGAACAGGCCGCGATACTTTTCAATGCTCACTTTCGACGGCTCTTCGCGCAAGCGCTCATCGCAACCTTCGCTCCGCTCCTCGCTCGTACCTCGCTGCGATGCTCACTCAGTGCCCAGCCACCGGGCGGATCACCGCGGCGCGGGTCACGGTGAACTCCGCCGCCGCGAAGTGCGGACCCTCCCGGCCGATGCCGGAATCCTTGACCCCGCCGTAGGCGAGTGCGTCGGACCGGAATCCGGGCACCTCGTTGACGATCACGCCGCCGACCTCCAGTTCGTCGATCGCCTGGTGGGTCCGGGCCAGGGAGTTGGTGAACACCGCTGCCTGCAGTCCGTAGCGGGTGCGGTTCGCGGTCTCGATCGCCTGCTGGTAGCTGTCCACCGTGCGGAGGGCGACCACCGGGCCGAACACCTCCTCGTCCCACAGATCGGTTCCGTCCGGCACGTCCGC
>CAXSEW010000031.1:0-15404 GCA_964236185.1 uncultured Nakamurella sp.
CCGCAGGTGGCTGTCCGCGATGCCGAGCACGTCCTGCGCGTCCCGCGGGCAGTCCTCCGCCGGTACGCGCGCGAAATAAGCCCGGATCAACGACTCCAGCTCCGGTCGCAGTCGACACGCCTGGTCGACCGAACTCAGGTCTCCCCCGTCAGCGGTCGGCTGCGTCCGGGTCTGGTCGGTCTGCGTCATCACATTGCCTTCTGCCGTCGGTGGCGCCATTGCCGTCGACGAGCCTAGCTGCCCACCCCGGTCGGTCCCGCGCGCTCGCTCAGCTCTCGCGGGTCAGCTTGCGATGGGTGACCCGGTGCGGGCGGGCAGCGTCAGCGCCCATCCGGGAGATCTTGTTCTTCTCGTAGTCGGAGAAGTTGCCCTCGTAGAAGTACCACTTGGCCGGGTCGGCCTCGTTGCCTTCCCACGCCAGGATGTGGGTGCAGGTCCGGTCGAGGAACCAGCGATCGTGCGAGATCACCACGGCGCAGCCAGGGAAGTTCTCCAGCGCGTTCTCCAGTGAGCTCAACGTCTCGACGTCCAGGTCGTTGGTCGGCTCGTCGAGCAGGATCAGGTTGCCGCCCTCCTTGAGCGTGAGGGCCAGGTTGAGCCGGTTCCGCTCCCCGCCGGAGAGCACTCCGGCCGCCTTCTGCTGGTCCGGGCCCTTGAAGCCGAACGCCGACACGTACGCCCGGGAGGGCATTTCGGTATGACCGACCTTGATGTAGTCGTTCCCCTCCGACACCGTCTCCCAGACGTTCTTCTTCGGGTCGAGGCCGCCGCGGTTCTGGTCGACATAGGACAGCTTGACCGTGTCGCCGACCTTGACGTTGCCGGTGTCGACCTTCTCCAGGCCCACGATCGTCTTGAACAGCGTGGTCTTTCCGACGCCGTTCGGACCGATGACACCCACGATGCCGTTGCGCGGCAACGTGAACGACAGGCCGTCGATCAGCACTCGCTCGCCGAAGCCCTTCTTCAAGTGATCGACCTCGACCACGATGGACCCCAGCCGGGGACCCATCGGGATCTGGATCTCCTCGAAGTCGAGCTTGCGCGTGCGGTCGGCTTCGGCCGCCATCTCCTCGTACCGGTCGAGCCGGGCCTTGTTCTTCGCCTGCCGGGCCTTGGCGCCGGACCGCACCCAGGCCAGCTCCTCCCGCAGCCGCTTGGCCAGCTTGGCGTCCTTGCGGCCCTCCACCGACATCCGGTCGGCCTTCTTCTCCAGGTAGGTGGAGTAGTTGCCCTCGTAGGGAATCAGCCGACCGCGGTCGACCTCGGCGATCCACTGCGCGACGTTGTCGAGGAAGTACCGGTCGTGTGTCACTGCCAGGACGGCGCCCGGGTAGCTGGACAGGAACTGCTCCAGCCACAGCACCGACTCGGCATCGAGGTGGTTGGTCGGTTCGTCGAGCAGCAGCAGGTCAGGCGCTGACAGCAGCAACTGGCAGAGCGCCACCCGGCGCCGCTCACCGCCGGACAGGATGGTGACGTCGGCGTCGCCCGGCGGGCAGCGCAGCGCGTCCATCGCCTGGTCGATCTGCGCCTCGAGGTCCCAGGCGTTGGCGTGGTCGAGCTCCTCCTGGAGGTTGCCCATCTCCTCGAGCAGCTCGTCGGTGTAGTTGGTCTCCATCTCGGCGAGCACAGCGTCGTACCTGGCCTTCTTCGCGTTGAGCGGGCCGAAGGCCTGCTGGATGTTCTCCAGCACGTTCTTGGTCTCGTCGAGCACCGGCTCCTGCATCAGAATGCCCACGGAGTAGCCGGGAGTCAGGAACGCCTCACCGTTGCTGGGGGTTTCCAGCCCCGCCATGATCTTGAGGATCGTCGACTTACCGGCCCCGTTGGGCCCGACGACACCGATCTTGGCGCCCGGGTAGAACGACATGGTGACGTCATCCAGGATGACCTTGTCGCCCAGCGCTTTTCGCGCCTTCTTCATGGTGTAGATGAATTCGGGCACAGCTTCCTCTTTCCTACGAGCTCTTGGATGAGGCCACGCGCCGGGCCAGCACTGACCAGGGCGCGGCGGACACCGGCCGGCTCCAGCGCCGGCCCGACGTCGACCACCCTCCAGTCTGCCTCACCCGGCGCGCGGGCCGTGCATCGTTTCGCGCTCGGCCGGACGGCGTCACACCACCTCGGCGAGCTCCCGCTGCGTCTGCTCGGCGCCCTGCTGGAACGGATCGGCCGAGCCCGTTGCGCCAGCCTGGGCCGGCTGACCGGAATCCTGCACCGCACTGGCGCTGTCCGCGGTCGACGACGTGCCGGTCGACAATTCCTGTCGCCGGATCCGGCCGGCTGCCCGCCCGACGTCGATCGCGACGTGGTCTGCCTTGCATTCGGTGAAGTAGTCCGTCACGCCGTCCTTCTCGTAGCGGCGGGTGCTGAGCTTGCCGGTGACGACGACGGGATCGCCCTTGCGAAGCAGGCTGAGCACCGACGTGCCGAGCCCACGCCAGCAGACGACGGCGATACCGAACTCGTCACCGTCCACCCACTCGCCGGCCGCCTCGTCGTACCGCCGCTCGGTCGACACGGCCCGGAAGGTGACCCGCTCCGCGTTCCCAGCGGAAATGGATGGATTCGTAGCTGCCCGACCCGACAGGGTGAGCTCTGCGCCGTCGTACCTCATGGTGGTGATCCCTTCCCCGCGCCCGGCCGGTCCGGGCTGCTCGGTGTCGGGCAACCGTCGCAGGCCGGCTGCTACCAGCGACAGCTCGAATCTCCGGATGTGGATGACCGAGGTGGGTGGGGACAACTTCGGGATTCCCAGCGAAACATCACCTACTCAGTCGGACGGTCCGGACTGCACCCGGGGTGCGCTCGCCGGTGACGACCCGTACCTTGCACCCGACGACCGCGCGGCCATCCCGGCGAGCATGTTGTTGTAGGCCTCCAGCTCCTCGTCGCCCGTCGCGTCCTTGTGCCGATCGGACCGCTTGTTCTCCCGGTCGTCGGCCTTGGCCCACTGGGCGAGAAGCGCGATCAGCACGATGATCATCGGCAGCTCGGTCGCCCCCCAGGCGATGGCGCCGCCGGTCTGCTGGTCGGAGATCAGGTTGCCGACCCAGGGCAGGGCGAGACCGTTGTAGTAGGTCGGCGCGAGGAGCGAGTGCGAGTTCATCAGCGCCAACCCGAAGAAGGCGTGGAACGGCAGCGCGGCGAGCAGCATGGCGAGCTTGACCATCGGCGGCAGCCGGCGCGGCGCCGGGTCGATCCCGATGATCACCCAGTAGTAGAGGTAGCCGACCACCAGGAAATGCACGCTCATCACGACGTGCCCGAAATGCGATTCGATCATGGTCTGGAACAGGCTGGTGAAGTAGATCGCATAGAACGAGCCCACGAACAGCGGGAACACCACCAGTGGGTGGGTGATGAACTTGGCGAATCGACCGTGCACCAGCGCGAGGATCCCCTCCCGCAGGCCCGGCGGGTTGTCCCGGCCGGCCGCAGGCAGCGCCCGCAGCGCGAGGGTGATCGGCGCACCCAGCGCCAGCAGGATGGGCGCCATCATGCCCAGCATCATGTGGCTGATCATGTGGATCGAGAACTGAGCCTCGGCGTAGCGGCCCAGTCCAGAGGAGGTGGCCATCAGCACGATCAGGCAGCCGAGCAGCCACGACCAGGTGCGCCCGGGCGGCCAGGCGTCGCCCCGCTGGTGCAGCCGGCGCACACCGACCGCATAGATCGCGGCGGCCACGACGACGGCGGTCCCGAGGAGATAGTCGAACCGCCAGTCGACGAGCAGCCGGAGGATGGTGGGCGGCCCGGCCAGCGAAAAGCCGAGTACCCGTTCGATCTCGGCGTTGATGCCGGTGGGCAGGACGCCGCTCGGCGGAGGCGGCGCGGTGCGACCCAGGGCGGCGGCGACACCGACGGTGGCGCCCATGACCAGCAGTTCCACGCTGGCCAGCCGCACCAGCGGGCGCCGCCGGCCCAGCATGATCGCGGGTAGTGCGCGCTTCCGCTGCGCGTAGCCGAAGCCGCCGAGGGCGATCAGCGCCACTGCCTTGATCACCACCAGTCGGCCGTAGCCGGTGGTCCACAGGTCCGACACGAAGGTGAGCCGGATCCATGCGTTGGCAATGCCCGAGATGGCGACCGCGATGAACGCGACCAGCGCCAATGTGCTGTAGCGGCGGGCGATCACCGGCAGGTTGGGGACGTTCTGCCGCACCATCCCGAGGAAGGCGAGCAAGCCGCCGATCCACAGCGAGATGCCGACCAGATGGAAGATCATGGTGTCGATGGCCACGTCGTGGTCGTCCGAGCCGGAGGCGTGGCCGGACAGCGCCTGCGGCAGCAGCCCGCCGATCGCCGCGAGCAGCAGCAGCACCGCCCAGCTGGGCCGCAGCACGATGCGGGAGAGCAGCGCGATGAGCACGGCGATGCTGGCGCAGATCAGGTATCCGCGGACCTGCGGGAACTCTTGTAGGCCCCTGGTCAGGACGTACGCCGGCAGCGCTTGGCCGACCGACTTGGCGTTGAGGTCCGCCATGGTCAGCGGGATCATCGCGAGCGAGACGAAGGTCCACACCCAGGCCGAGAGCGACGCGGCCCGCATGGCGCGGTAGCCGCCGACGTCGAAGATCCCGGACTTCTGGGGCGGCGCCAACGCGACCGCGGCCAGCAACCACCCGACGGTCATCGCCGCCGACAGGTCGAACATCGCCTTCATCGCGGCCAGGGTCAGCTCGGTGAACGCACCGGAGTCGGCGATGCCGACGACGGCATTGCGGGACGGCAGGAACGTCGAGATGATCACCGCAACGGCCGCCGCGATGACCACGGTGGCCAGCGCCACCGCCGTCACCCGCCACCGGTCCCGCGGAGCACGGGACGCCGATGGCACCACTTCGACGCCGCGCGGAGTCGGGCCGCCGGGGACTGCTATGCGGGAGTTGTGGGGTGTTGCAGCACGCGGGGCGTCCGGAATCAGGACGTCACCGGCGTCGGGGGACGTCGCATCAGGCACACCTCCGAGGGTACCCAGCGCGGTGGGAACGGCAATCAGGACGAAGGTGCCGATCGGTCGTCGCCGAGCACGCCGGGCGGCCCCGGCCATTCGCTACGCTCTACCTCGCACGCGCGCTCGTAGCTCAGCTGGATAGAGCAGCGGACTTCTAATCCGCCGGTCGCAGGTTCGAATCCTGCCGGGCGCACCAGTCGCAGTCGTCGAACTCCGTCCGGAGTGGGCCATCGGGTGTGAAGGCAGAAGATGCCGAGATCCTTCTCGCACGAGGTCCGACAGCTACGCGATCGGCCATCGCAACACTATTCTCCCGACCGAGGTCGGGTAGCAAGTCGGTTGGTCGAGTCGGGTGATACCGCAGGCACACCCAGCCGGTTGACCGGCCACGCCGATGGCCGACGGTGCTCCAGCCAATCAGCGGTCACCGCAGACGGCGGAGCCCCAATCGATGAGTGATGGGCGGAACGTGGACAGGGGAAGGATCGTTTGAACGTCGGTGCCGTCGGGGTGTACGCGGTCGAGTCCGAACAGCCCGTTGGACTCGATGCGGTAGACGATCCACCGCCCGTCAGGTGAATATGATCCGAAGAAGGCGTTGGTCGCTCGGTTGTTGAAGTGGGTGACCTGCCGGACGTGGGTGCCATCTGGCTGCATGGTGACGATGTTGGCGGAGTCATCCGGATCCAGGAAGTTGGCGTTCTCGGTGGTGCCGATGTGCTGTGCATCCGGTGCCCAGTCCGACTTGATCGATTGGTCCGTGGTGTACGGGCGGATTTGCCGAATGCGTCGACCGTTGGGGTCGGAGGTGAACAGGCCGCGCGCCGGTTCGGAGCCCGCGCCGAACAACGATCCGTCGAAGCCGGCGAAGCTGAGACTCTTGCCGTCCGGTGACAGGTTGGGATCGGTGACAAATCCGGCGGGGAATGGGCCGAGGACGCGCTTCTGATGACGACCATCTTGACTCATGCTCCAGATGGCATCGTCGTTGGACGCAAGGGTGAAGCGCTCGAAGTAGATGGTGTGCCCATTAGGGGTCCACGAGGGTTGGTCGTCGAACACTCCGGCGGGCTGCGGTAACAGCCGCATACGGGACCCGTCTGCTGCAGCAACGGCAATTCGGGAGGACGTCGGATCACTGAAGGTGAAGGCGATCCGTCGACCGTCGGGAGAGAAGTCGGCGTTTGCGGCGTCACCTGCCACGTGGGTGATCTGACGCAGCCCACTCCCATTCGGCAGGACAGTGAACAACTGGAGTGAATCGTTCGCTGAACTCGAGAAGACGATGAGCCCGTTACGGCCTGGTGGGGTTGCGGACGACTCACCGGACGCGCCGATGCCGCCGAGCGCAAACAGCACCGAGATCACAATGATTCGGATGAGTGGTCGCACGGTTGTCCCCTTTTGCTGATCGATAACGTTGATCGTTCGGATCTGTGTTTGCGCCAGCGCGCTGGCTTCCCACAGTTTCGTGCCGCGGCCGCGGTGCCGGGCAGCTAGAGGATCCCGCTCAGCGTGGCGAGAAAGGCGTGCGACTGATCGCGGTGCTGGCCGTCACCCACCAGGTCATCACTGCGCCTACGGTTACCGCCGGGGCCGACCTCGGAAGGCTCGAGTCGGACCGGCTTACGCGCCCGGTCACCAGTCATTCGTCCGCCTTGAGATCGAGAGGAGGAGTGGATCAACCTCGCAAGTGTCATCCATCGGCGCGCCGATCAGCACACAGCCTAGATGGAGGTCCAGTCCTTCGGCCGTTAACCGACCTTTTGATTCGGCGATCCACCGATCGGTAACTCCTTCAGTGGCAGGTGAAGAACAACCGGTCCACGCTCGCCGAGATTTCGTTCGGCTGAGGTTGGCCGTCACCGTTCAGATCCTTGTAGGTGAGGTGGGTCCCACCATGCAGGACTGCCTGGACGACCGGGGTGCCGTCTGCGGCGTAGATGGTTCTCGGTTCCTTACCGAACTGCGTGAATACCGTGACGCCGCGCGCGGCGACGAAGGAGAAGTGCGCGGTACTCTGCCCGAACGCGTACATGCCATTGGGGAAGTCGACCCGGTATGCGAACACATCGGTTCCATGAACAGTGAACACACCGCTGGAGGTTTCGACAGATTGACCGGTGAGCGTCTCGGTGGCGACGTTCGTCCCGACGAGATCGGGCTCGAAGCATTCTGACAGGGTGCCTTCAAAGCTCTCGTGGCTGATGACGGTGAAAGATGTGTGGACGGCGCCGGTGGCCCGGGCGGGGGATGACGCGGCGAAAATGGTGGTTACGGCCAGCGCGGCGGCCGTCAACGGGAAGAATCGATTCATTGCTTTCCTGTTCTTGAACCTCGTTGAAGTTACAGGTCATCCACTGAGGGCATGGTTGGCATCATGGGCTCCTCCGAGGCGATCAACGTATTCGGAACTCTGGGTCGCAACACCGATCGTGACGTGGCCAGCGTTCCCCGTCGCGAGTAGTCGACTACTCGATCCTTCGGATTGCCGGCTTGCTCCCTCGAGCGCGCCGTGCTTTTCAGCCCAGGGCGACCGTTGGGGCGCTGGAGCTGCTGTGGTGGCCCTTCGGGCTTGACTGCTACCACCCGATTCTCGGCCTTGCCCGGCGCGCCTTGGCTGGCAGTCGCGTCGCGTCATTTCAATGGCAGGAGGTCGCCGAACTGGTCGCGGCTGGCGCCGCCTAATTTGGCCGCCGCGCGGTAAAGGTGACCCTCCACAGTGCGGACCGAGACGACCAATCGTTGCGCGATCGCCCGGTTGGACATGCCTTGTGCGGCGAAGGTGACGATCTCGCGTTCGCGGGTGGTCAGCGGCGATGGTTGGAGCGCCTCGAGCAGCGCCGGTGTCCTGGCGCCGCCGCATGCGGCGGCCAGTCGTTGCGCCGTCGCCGCTGCGGTCAACGCGGGACCGCGTCGACCCTGTCGGGTGTAGGCGGTCGCTGCATGCGCCGCCGCGTCGGCGGCGGCGAGCCGGTCACCCATCTGTTCGAGTCTGCGGGAGGCGGTGTGCAGTGCGTCCCCGTCGCCGGCTGCGAGGGCGGCGGCGTGGGCGGCGGCTGCAGGCGCCCGGGGCCCGTCTACCGCGGTGACCAGCTCGGCCAGCCGGTCGGCGACCGTGCGGTCGCCGAAGCGGGTCGCGGTGTGCAGGCAGAGCACCTCGTATGCGGGTTGGTCGAGGGCGACGGCTTTCTCGGCTGCGGCCTTGGCCAGTTGTAGGGCTTCACTGACCGCGCCCTGCGCTGCGGCGACCCAGGCCCGGGCCAGCAGCACCTCCGCTTCGAGGAATCCGAAGCCGGGACAACGGCGGTGCAGGAGCTGATCCAGCGCTTCGGCGGCGGCGTCGGGCTCGCCAATGACCGCCAGGGTTTGCGTCAGACTGACGAGGCAGTGAAACGTCCAGCCCATTGATTCCTTCCCGGCGGTGAGCCCACGGACTCCCTCCTGAAGCAACTGTCGCGCCGCCGTCAGGTCACCGGTACCGAAAGCGGCGTGCCCGGCGAGGACGGCGGTAATGAGCTGCGGCAAGCCAGGCAATTCAGCGTTCGAACGCCGCAGGTGCACGGCGATGTCGTCGGCCTCTGCCAGGTAACCCGCCAGGCACAGGGCCACCACGTGCATGTCGCACAACCCGAATCGCAGAAAGGCCGCGTTGATGGATCGCTCAGCGATCGCGTACCCGCGCGCAGCAATGGCCGTGACTTGGTCGGCGTTGCCCCGGCAGCCCAGTGCGACGACCAGGCCCATCGTTGCCATGACCGATGCCCGGTCATTGGACAACGGCGAATCCAGTAGCCGTCGCATTCTTGGTGACGCTTGATTGCTGCTACCGAGCAGGCAGTCGAAGGTGAACTCGATGGCGTCCAGAGCGTCGGCGTCGGCGAGAGTGGCCCGGGCCCGAGCCAACACTGCCTTGGCTTGGGCTGGACGCCCGAGATCCCAGAACAAGTTGCAGGCTCGGACCACGGCCAGTTCCGTGCGGGACGCCTCGTCGGGATCGGGATCCGCCAGGGACGCCAGAATGGACTCCGTCTCCTCTCCGCGGCTCAACATCGACAGTGCGTAGGCATGGGCCACCTGCGTGTCGCGTCCACCGCCCGATAGCACCGCCGCGCTGAGCAGCTTCTCGGCCAGTGTCACGTCGAGCAGTTCCAACGCCGCGCGGGCGCCCTGCGTGAACACAGCCGGATCAGGCGCCAGATCGGAATCGAGGGTGAAGACGGCTTGGCGCAGCGTGTCTTCCGCACGCTCGACTCCACGGGTCGCCAACCCCTGCGCGAGGAGCCCCCGTAGTCTGCGGCCCCGTAACTGGCCGGTCCGGGCGCGGCGAACCTCACCGTACAGCGGGTGAGCCAGGCGCGCCTGCAATACCCCTCCGCTTCGGGTGATGCTGACAAGTCGATCAGACTCGGCAGTCTCGACCGCCGCCGGGTCGACGAGCCGGCCGAGCAGGGACACCTGCAGCGGCTCGCCGACCGCCAACAGATCCAGCACGGCACTCACGGACTCGGACAGACCGCCCATCTGCGCATCGACCAATTCCGCCAGACCCGGGGAAACGACAGGCTGACCAACCCACTGCCACACGCCGCCGACCAGTCGCCAACGCCCCGCGGCGATCTCCTCAGTCAGCACATGGCGCAGATAAAGAGCGTTGCCGCGAGTCAGCGACCACATCCGCCGCGACGCGCTCGCCTCGATCGGCCCGTCCAGCACCGAGCTCAGCAGGGCCGCCGCCTCCTCCGCGGAGAGCGGCTGGAGCTCCAACCGGCCCAACGGACCGTCCTTCCACAACGCGGTCACCGAGTCCGGCGCCGGCTCGCCGCTGCGCACGGTCAGTACGACGGTCGCCAGGCCCTGCATCGCCAGTTGGTGCACCAGGAACGCGGATTGCTCGTCGAGTAGGTGCGCGTCATCGACAGCCACCACGACACGAGAACCTTCCGACCCCTCCAGCAACGCGTCCATCTGCTCGCGCAGCAGCCGCAGCGGGTCGCCGCCGCTGCCGGTCAACACACCGGCGAAGGCGCCCAACGGCAGGGCACGTGCCGAACTTGTCGCCGCTACCCAGCGGGTGATCGATTGCCTGCGCTGTGCCGTCGCGAGGCTCTCACGAGCCAGCCTCGTCTTCCCGACCCCGGCGGACCCGGCGATAACGACGCCGTGGTGGTCACCCGATCCGCTCACCGCAGCGTCGATGAAACGAAGTTCCTCCGCCCGCCCGGTGAGTGGCCAGTCCAGACCCATGGTGAAACAATAGTGAACTGGCAGCTACTCGGCGCTGCCATTTTCGACCGCCGCGAGCTTCGCCTCGGCGAGCAGCATCATCGGCTCCAACGCCTCGGGCTCGATGTCAAGGCATTCGGCGATCAACGCACCACCCACACCCGCATCACGCAGCCGGAGCGCCAGCGAGTACGCGCGGGGAAGCCGTCCCAACGCTGTCGCCCGATCCTGCCCCATCCCATCACAGTGCCCACCCTCACGACCCACGTCACGAGTAGTCCACTACTCGGCGCAGCCGCCGGACGGAGTCATCCCGGAGAACTGGGCGCTCTGGGGTTCGGGTTGGCCTGCGGGTACGACGCAGCATGCTGGTGACCCGCTCTGGATCCTCATCCAGGATGGCGAGCAGGGTCCGGGGTCAGCCGGCTCCGCCACCGGTGGGCAACCCGACTCGCACCTACCCGCTATGCGAGTAGTCGACTACTCGCAGCAGGGCTTGTTCACGCCGCCATTATCGGCAGTGTTCAGCTCAGCCGGCGGCGATTACCACGGAGGAAGAGATGGCCTCATTCGCGACGCGGGAACACTTCGGGGGTACCCGACTGGGTCGGCGGTACGGTATGTCCGGGGCGACCCGCGGGCCGATCCCGTGTGGGGCACCTGCCGGGCCGCACGGTGCAGGTCTTGGCTGCAGCCGGCAGAATCGGGTCTTCGAATGCGGCCGACTGGGGTCGGGCGGCCGCGCAGGTTTTGGTGCACGCCCGCACGTCGGCAGCATGGCCAATCAGACCTGTCGCCTCGACCCCTCCGCTGTCCATTGCCAAATATGTGGCACCCTTTCTCTAGAGCGAAATACGCCAAATAACTTGGCAACCGACACGGCAAGATGCCGAGCACACCGCGCCGCACTCAACGGGCGCCAAGTAGCTGTTTCCGACGGCTGTCCGGGCATCAATTGCATCGGTGCCGCCGGAAAACTGCCGTTGCCGGACTACTCGTCCCCCGGCAGCGTCAGGTAAGTTCGCCGTGTCCGGAATGAGCCGCAACCCGGTCCGCCGGCTTTGCTGCGACCAACAGGGTGCTGGCCGAGTCGCCTTTGCCCTCGGTAGATGACTGATTGCCGGTCATCCGTCGGCCATTCTGATTGACGCGGCCCAACGATAGGTCTAGAACGAAGTTGTCAACGCAGACTCCAACAGCTCGATCGGAAAACCGAATGGCCAACAGAGCATTCATGATGTCAGCGGCAGTCGCTACGGCACTGCTCTTCGCTCCTGCTGTCGCGGGGGCCGCTGCGCCTGCGGTAACACTGCATTGCGGTGATGTGATCACCTCCGACGTCACGCTGGGCCAGGATTTGACAGGGTGTCTCGGGTACGGGTTGGTCATAGGTGCGCCCGACGTGACGGTGAATTTGAACCACCATCGGATCGCCGGGAGCAATGCCGCAGGTAGGGCGGCTATCCGTGACGACGGCTTCGCCAACCTCCGCGTCCTCGGCGGAGTTCTGACTCATTTTGACATTGGAGTCGACGTTGAGAACGCGGACGGCCTGCACGTCGTGGCGACTCAGTTCACAGACAATCCGACCTTCGCCGTCCTGCTCCTCCGTTCCAACGGCGGTGCGGTGCTGAACAATCACATCTCGCACGCTGGAGGCACCGGAATCCAGTTGGCGCTCAGTGACCACTACATGCTTGCCGGGAACCAACTGAGCCAGAACGGCGACGGCATAGTGCTGTTCCAATCCAGTAACAACGTGATCGCCAACAACGCCTCATCCGATAGCGGCTCCGGCATTGCCCTGGTTCACCTCTCGAATCACAACAAAATATTGAGCAACACAACGAACCGCGAGCAGGATACCGGCATTCTGCTGGACGACCACGTCGACAACAACTTGATTCACGGAAACCACGCCGACGGCAGCGGCTTCGCCGGTATAGGGGTCGGAGCTTCGGATGGGAACATTGTCAGCGACAACCACGCGGATCGTAACCTCGGTAGCGGCATAGCGGTTGGCGACAACGCCACCAACACGCTGGTAGCCAGAAATCACGCCGACAGGAACGGCGCAAGTCCGCCGGGTTGCGTCCCCGACTGCCCCCTGTTGGATGATGGTATTCACGTTGACGCGCCGGGTACGACCCTGGCAGCTAATCACACCAACTTCAACGCCGACCTCGGCATTGATGCTGTCCCAGGGGTCATTGACGGCCGAATGAATACTGCGCATCATGATGGCGACGCCAGGGAGTGCACGATCGTGGCGTGCGGTTAGGGCGCACGGCACGCTTGCCGGCGTCGGCGGCGCAGCGGGCCGACACCATCGTCACCGCCTGCCCCAAGATGCCGGTCGTGCCAATACGGCCGGTCCTGTGTGGATTGCAGTTTAATTTGGCCTAGAGCATCGCTTCGGCGATCGACGCAGGCGAATACCGCGCAGGCAGAGTCGGCAACGGCTGCCCAAGTCCCTCTGCAAGAAGGAACGTTGATGCGCGCTTCTCGCATTGCCGCCGCGATGGGCATTGCGGCGCTCGTCGTGTCCTGCTCGGCGAACAATGCAAGCGGCAAGGGTAGCTTCCCTGCCGCCAGCCCTTCCGTGACCACGCTCTCCACCTCCCCAGGTCCGCTGGCTTCCGTGACGCCCATCGCCCCGGCGGAATCGGCGCCGCACCCGTCGATCGGCCCGCCGCGCACCTCTACGGTGACCGTTCTGTACCGCAGCCTCAAGTTCGAGGCACCACTGAGCGTCAGCCTCGACCCGCAACCACGGCTCGCGCTGGATCAGGACACGCCGCATCTTCTGTCCTGGACGTCCGATTACAACTCCAACAATCGGGTTCGCCTGATGATCCCTGCCGAGTACTACCCCGAAGGGAAAGGACCAGCCAGACCGGCGCCGGCCGACTACTCCGTCTACCTGAAATCGATGAAGTCTGTGACCTACACCGACGTCGGTACCGTCACCGTCGATGGAGTGAGCGGGCCGATCATGACCGCGAACGTCATGCACAGCATGGACGGTTCCATCGGGTGCGCCGTGGCGGGCGCCGACCAGAGCGACGAATGCTTCGGCTTCGGCCCGGACCTGGCCATTCGGATCGCCGTCTTGAAGCGCCGTGGCACAACGGTGCTCATCTGGGCGCGCACCAACTCCACCCTGCCCGACACGAGGTTCCTCGAACAGTTCCAACAGATGCTCCGCTCGCTTCAATGGAATTGAACATCGCAAGGTCATGAACCCGTGCGTGGTTCGTACCAGAATTGGCGGAGCGTACTGCTGCTGGCAGATGTCCGGACGTAGCTGGACGCGTGTCGTTCGCCAACCATGTGGCGCAACTCGATCGGAAATTCGCCCGGGCCTTGATCGCCCGCCGGTACCGGGCGTTCAACGACTCCGTCGCATTGGTAGGGGGTAGGAAAGATCGCGAGGAACCGCATATTTTCCCGCTGTTCCGGCGACTTGCGTCAGGCCTACGGTGCGACCGCCCGGAACAGGGACCACCAGGGGAACACGTATGGGCAGGCCGTTCTTGCTCAATGGGCTGAGAGGCAGGTGGTAGTTTTTGGCCGCCCCTGCGACTGGTCCGGCTGCGCTGCGAGCGCGTATCCGTAGGTGTCGTTCCGTCCCTACGGTCCCCCACCCTTCGACAAGTTGTGGAAGCACGATTGGTTCGGTTCATCGGAATGAATGTCCATCGGCCACCGGCAACAGCGACGCGATAGCGACGTTGCTGACGCCGCTGGTCGGTCGGGTCGTGGCGTCCAACCCGTCATAGACCCGCGCGATCGCGGAGGCGAAGGTCAAGACCGACAAGGTCGACGCGCGGATCCTGGCGCGGCTGCTCGCGGCGGACTTTCTTCCGCCGGTCTGGCTGCTCGACGACCGCACCCGCAGTTTGCGCCGGCGGGTCGCGCAGCGGGCCTACCTGGTCCGGTAATGGACCCGGATCAAGGATCAGGTCCATGCGATCCTGAACCGCAGGGAGAATCCCTCCCACGCGTTCTGCCAAACCCGGATCAACGCCGCATGCCGCAGACCACAATGCTCAGCCAGGTCGTCGAACGCCAACTCCCGGGCCGCGGTGCGTTCGCCGCGGTACAGATCGGCCTGACGTCAGGTTCGAGGCTCATCCCGATGCTGCCGGGCCGCCAGCCAGAACGTGTTGCGGGTCAGACGGATGATGCAGGTCTGCACGGTGGTCAGCGACCACGCTCCGAATACCTCCGCGGCCGCCGTCGTCGGCTCCTACCATTTCGAGTCTGCTGGATGGGCCGACCCGACGATGTCAAGGCCACGGCGATGCTGCATCGTTTGCACAGGTGAACTCGGCGCTAATCAGGGTACCGACCAAACCGCCGTCATTGCGCAACTGCGCAAGGGCGCGTGCCACCGCCCGGGCCACTTTCCGACTCTGGTGGTGCAGCACGTATCGCACTGCAACCCAACGCTGCGGAGGCCGCCCGACCATGAAGCGCCCGCTGATACTCGAGGACCTGATCCGAGTTCCAGGCTCCGAAGGATCCGACAAACTGCTGCACAGTCATCTACGCGTTGCGCAGGACCCGCGGCGGCGAGGGGCACGGGTATCGACGCGACCTCGCGAAAGTCCCGGGGAAAGTCGGCTTCCACCTGCCGAGCGGCACCCAGCGTGTTTGCGATCGCCCTGGGCGGCGCCAACCCTCCATGTCACGAGACACCGCTACCAGCAATGAGGAGCTACACATGAGCGACGATCTACAGAAGATGCTTGACGCCCACGCGGCCAGGACCGGTACGCCGGGCGCAGCCGTCGGTGTATATCTCGACGGGAATGAGTACTACGCCTATCACGGCGTAACGAGCGTTGAAAATCCGTTGCCGGTAGAGGCGAACACGTTGTTCCAGTTCGGTTCAACCGGCAAGACGTTTACGGCGACCGCGATGATGCGACTGGTCGAAGCAGGCAAAGTCGACTGGAACGCGCCCGTCCGCACCTACGTTCCGGAGCTCCAACTCTCCGACGAGCAGACGGCCGCCGCGGTGACCGTTCTGCAGTTGTTCAATCACACCGCCGGCTGGTCCGGCGACTTCATGGGCTCCGGAAGCGACTTGGGTGACGACGCGCTCACCCGCTACGTCACCGCCATGTCCACCCTCCCCCAGGAGTTCCCGCTCGGCGCAGCCGCGTCGTACAACAACGCCTCGCTGTCCCTGGCCGGCCGGGTCATCGAA
>CAXSEW010000032.1:0-15127 GCA_964236185.1 uncultured Nakamurella sp.
CCAGGTACTTCAGCAACGGCACCACCCGCAGTGCCGGGTTCAATCCCATCACCGACGGGTTGACCAGGACGATGCCGGCGACCCGGTCCGGGTGCAACTGTGCCAGCCGCAGCGTCAGGGCACCGCCCATGGACAGCCCGCACACCACCACCGACCGGCAGCGCCCGGTCAGCTCCACCAGGGCGGCAGTCACAGCGCCCAGCCAGTCGTCGAACGTCGTCTTGTTCATCTGCTGCCAGGTGGTTCCGTGGCCGGGCAGCAGGGGCAGGTCGACGGTGAAGCCTTCGGCCGCCAGCCGGTCCGCCCACGGGCGGAGCGATGCAGGCGACCCGGTGAAACCGTGGCACAGCAGCACTCCGACGTCACCGCCGTCGTGACCGTCGGAACGGAACGGCTCGACGGCCGTCGTCCCCGAGGTCGGGCTCATCGTTCTCCTCGCCAGCACCAGCACCCTGCCGGCGGCGGAAAGCGTGGCCGGTAGTTCATCCTCCCAGATGTCGGCGGGTTCCCCGGCGCGGCCGCCGGCCGGTCATTCGCCGACATGGCAGTTCCAGGACTCCACTGAAGATGCCGGGCCTGCCGCAGCATGTTTCGTGCTGGTCAGCGCGTACGGTGGACCAACGATCCCGACCAAAACCACCGATGTTCGTGGAAGGGGCGCCGCGAGGTGCTGTATTACCTGTGCAAGTACGTGTTGATCGGGCCCCTGCTGCGACTCGTCTTCCCTGCCAAGGTGATCGGTGCGGAATACGTGCCCGCCGAGGGCGGCGTCATCATCGTCGGCAACCACATCTCCGTTGCCGATTCTTTCTTCACGCCGCTGTTCATCAAGCGCCGGGTGACCTTCCTCGCCAAGAGCGAGTACTTCACCGAGAAGGGCCTGAAGGGCCGGCTCAAGCGGTTCTTCTTCAACGGCGTCGGACAGGTACCGATCGACCGTGGTGGCGCTTCGGCGGCCCACGACGCGTTGATGACCGGCGTGCGCCTGCTGAAGGAGGGCAAGTGCCTGGGCATCTACCCCGAGGGCACCAGGTCACCCGACGGCCGCCTCTACAAGGGCAAGACCGGGGTCGCCCGGATGGCTCTGGAGGCCGGCGTTCCGGTGGTACCACTGGTGATGATCGGAACCGACCGGGTCAACCCGATCGGTTCCAAGATCTGGCGCCCGCATCGCTACACCGCCATCTTCGGTCGTCCGCTCGAGTTCTCCCGCTACGAGGGCATGGCCGGTGACCGGTTCGTCGAGCGTTCCATGACGGACGAGATCATGTACCGGCTGATGGAGCTCTCCGGCCAGGAGTACGTCGACGTCTACGCTGCGAAGGTGAAGGCGGACCTCGAATCCGCGAAGACGGGGCCGTCCTTGGTCGAGGGACGAGGACCGGGCACCGTCACCCGTCTCCCGGGCACCAAGGCAGGCTGAGAGGTCGTTCGCACCAGTGGTTCGCAAGGCACCGGACGGACCGATCGCCCGCTACTTCTACGACTGCGAGTTCATCGAGGACGGCCGCACGATCGAGCTGATCTCCATCGGAGTCGTCGCCGAGGACGGCCGTGAGTTCTACGCGGTGTCGACCGAGTTCGATCCCGACACCGCCGGGAGCTGGGTCCGCCGCAATGTGCTGGACAAGCTGCCCTCCCAGTCCGACCCGTGCTGGCGCAGTCGGCGGCAGATCCGGGACGACCTGTTCGCTTTCCTGCGGGCGCCCGGTCTGCCGGTGGAACTGTGGGCCTGGTACGCGGCGTACGACCATGTGGTGCTGGGTCAGCTGTGGGGTGCGATGCCGGCCATGCCGAACGAGATTCCGCGGCTGACCCGGGAGATCCGGCAGCACTGGGAGCTGGCCGGTTGCCCGCCGATCCCGGATCCGGGTGGCGATCGCCACAATGCGCTCGCCGACGCCCGCCTCGGCTTCGCGCGATGGCAGGTCGCACAGGCGGTGCTGGCCGCCCGGACCTGAGCGTTGCCGGTCGGGTGGCTCCGGGGCCGGGAGAAAAGAAATAGGCTGACGGATGTGAACTGGACTGTTGACATTCCGGCGGACATCCTTCCGTCTCTTCCACCGCTGCCCACCCACCTGCGGGCCGAGCTCGACCAGGCGCTGTCCCTGCCCGCCGCGCAGCAACCGGAATGGCCCGATCCGCATCAGGTGCTCGCGGTCCGTGCGCTGCTCGAAGCGGTGCCCCCGGTCACCGTGCCGCGGGAGGTCGACCGGTTGCACGACCAGCTGGCCGCCGTGGCCCGCGGCGAGGCGTTCCTGCTGCAGGGCGGCGACTGCGCCGAGACGTTCGTCGACAACACCGAACCGCACATCCGCGGCAACATCCAGACCCTGCTCCAGATGGCCGTCGTGCTGACCTACGGCTCGTCGATGCCGGTGGTGAAGGTGGCCCGCATCGCCGGTCAGTACGCCAAGCCGCGCAGCTCCGCCATCGACGCCTTGGGCCTGGCCTCCTACCGCGGCGACATCATCAACTCGCTGGTCACCACCCCGGAGGCGCGGGTCCCCGACCCGTCACGGATGGTCCGGGCCTACGCCAACGCGTCGGCGGCGATGAACCTGGTGCGGGCGCTGACCGGCGCCGGCATGGGCGACCTGGCCAGCGTGCACGAGTGGAACCAGGAGTTCGTCGCCACCTCCCGCGCGGGCGAGCGGTTCGAGCGGGTGGCCGGCGAGATCGACCGCGCCATGCGGTTCATGTCGGCCTGCGGGGTGGACTCCCACAGCCTGCACTCGGTCGAGATCTTCGCCTCCCACGAGGCGCTGCTGCTGGACTACGAACGCGCGATGCTGCGGCTGGAGGACTCTGGGAACGGAGCCAAGGGGCCCAAACTCTACGACCTGTCCGGGCACTTCCTCTGGATCGGTGAGCGCACCCGGCAGCTGGACGGCGCGCACATCGCCTTCGCCGAGATCCTGTCCAACCCGATCGGTTTGAAGATCGGCCCGGGCACCACGCCGGACCAGGCGGTCGAGTACGTGGAACGGCTCGACCCGCACGGCACGCCGGGCCGGTTGACGCTGATTTCCCGGATGGGCAACGGGCTCGTCCGCGACGTGCTGCCCAGCATCATCGAGAAGGTGCAGGCCACCGGACACCAGGTGATCTGGCAGTGCGATCCCATGCACGGCAACACCCACGAGGCCTCCACCGGCTACAAGACCAGGCACTTCGACCGCATCGTCGACGAGGTGCAAGGCTTCTTCGAGGTGCACCGCGACCTGGGCACCCACCCGGGCGGCATCCACGTCGAGCTGACCGGCGAGAACGTCACCGAGTGCCTCGGCGGTGCGCAGGAGATCAGCGACGAGGATCTTGCCGACCGGTACGAAACTGCGTGCGACCCCCGGCTGAACACCCAGCAGTCGCTGGAGCTGGCGTTCCTGGTCGCCGAGATGCTGCGCAGCTGACGGGCTGGGAAGATGGCAACGTTCACCGTGCACCAGACCGGCCGGGCCGATGCGGCGACAGTGTGGCAGCGCTACCTGCATCCACAGCTGTGGCCGACCTGGTCTCCGCAGATCGCTTCGGTGGACTGCGCGGACGCGTCGATCCGCTCCGGCAGCACCGGGGTGGTGCACGCCGTGCTGGCGTCCGGGTGTCCTTCGAGGTGACCGAGGTCGACCCCGCTGCCATGCGCTGGTCCTGGATCGCCCGGTTGCCGCTGGGCATCACGCTCCGGCTGGCGCACACCGTCGACGCGGTCGCCTTCGGCACCACCACCGGGCTGAGCGTCTCCGGTCCCGCGCCGGTCGTGCTCGGGTATCTGCCGGTCGCCGGGCTCGCGCTCCGCAGGCTGGTCCGCCCCGGACCCATCGGTAAGCCCTAGCCTCCGGTTCACGGGAAGGCGCTGAGATACACCGTCGACCCGGGCTGCAGCCGGTTACCGGCCGAGGGCGTCTGGCCGGTCACCGACGCACCGGGCCGACCGAACAGGGCGGTCACGTCGACCTGGAGCCCGAGCGACTCCAGCTGGGTTCTTGCTGTGCCGACATCGCCCTGGGTGACATCGGGCAGGACGACTGCGTCGGACAGGGTGACCGTGACGGCCGGGGAAGCCGGATCGATCTTGCTGCCGGGCGCCGGGTCGGTGGCCACCACGCTGCCGCCGTCCACGTCGGCATCGAACGTCGGCTCGCCGAAGACGACGGTCAGACCGGAGCGCTGCAGGTCCGCGGCCGCCTGACTACTGGATTCACCGCGGACCAAGGGCACGGTGATCGACGTGGCCACCACCAGCGAGACCGCAGAACCGGCCGGCGCCAGCGCGCCGTCGGCAGGGTCGGTGCCCAGTACGGCTCCGTCGTCCGCGGCGGCGTCGAACCGTTGCACCAGCGGACCGACCTGGAAACCTGTCACCAGCAACTTGTTCTGCGCATCGTCGACGGTCTTGCCCGCGACCGGCGGCACCGGCTGCGGGGCCGGACCGTTGGATCGGACCACGACCACCGATGCGCCGATCGGCAGAGCGGTGTCGCCGGCCGGCTCGGTGCCGAGCACGGCGCCGGCCGGGACGGTGGCGTCGTAGCGATCGGCAGCGGGGCTGAGCACCGGCGTCAGCTGCGCCGCGCGCACCAGTTGCTGCGCCGCCTCGACGGTGCCGCCGGCGATGACCTCGGGCACGATCGGTCGTCCGGTCGACACCACCAGGTCGACGTCGGAACCGCGTAGCACCCTGGCTCCTGGTGCCGGGTGGCTGTCGGAGACGGTGCCCTGCTGGACGGTGTCGGACGGGGCCACCGTGACGTGCGGTACGAGTCCGGCGGAACGAACCAGGTTCTCTGCCGACGCCTTGGGCACGCCGACGGCGCCGGGGGTGTAGGCCCAGCGGCCGCTGCCCAGCCACCAGCCCCCGGCAGCGGCTGCCGCCCCGAGCAGTAGCACCACCAGCGCGACCAGCAACCACCGCCGCAATCTGTTGCGCCGCAACGGAGTGAGCGGCGGGGGCGACTGGGTCTCGGGTACCGATCGACCGTTGGCGCCCGGCTGGTGTGCCTCGGTCGCGGCTGCGGTCGTCAGATGCGGCCGGACCGGTGTCGCCGGTACCGGGACCACCCGGGTGCCGGCCGGGCCCCGGGTGGCCCGGGCGGCGGGAGTATGGGCAGCGGCGCCCGGACTGCGGGGGACCGGCACCGGCACCCGGGCCAGCCCCAGCCTGGCCCGCAGCGCGACCAGTGCGGCCAGGAACGCACCGGCATCCCGCGGGCGGGCCATCGGGTCACGCCGGGTGGCCGCCAGGATCAGGTCGTCCAACTCCAGCGGCACGCCCGGCGCCAGATCCGTCACCGGCGGGACGTCGGAATGAACGTGCTGGTAGGCGACCGAGATCGCGTTGTCGCCGTCGTAGGGTGTCCGGCCGGTGAGCATCTCGTAGGCGACGATGCCGGCGGAGTAGACGTCCGATCGCGGGTCGGCCGCGCCGGTGGACACCTGCTCGGGAGAGAGATAAGCGACGGTGCCCAGGATCACGTCGCCGGTGGCCATGGTCTGCGACGTGACGGCCCGCACCAGGCCGAAATCGGCGACCTTGACCTCGCCGCGGGAGGACAGCAGCACGTTCTCCGGCTTGACGTCGCGATGGACCAGCCCGCCGTCGTGGGCGGCGCCGAGCGCGGCCAGCAGCGGTTCCAGGATCGACATGGTGACCGATACGGACAGCGCGCCAGATTGGTGCATCAGATCGCGCAGGGTGCCGCCGTCGACCAGCTCCATCACCAGGAACACCACGTTCCCGTCACGGCCCTGGTCGTAGACGCCGACCACGCCGCGGTGGGCGAGACCGGCGGCGGACCTGGCCTCGCGTTCGAATCGGGTCAGGAAGCTGGGATCGGCGGCGAAGGAGGGCTTCATCACCTTGATGGCCACCGGCCGGTCCAGGCGCAGGTCGGAGCCGCGGTAGACGGTGGACATCCCGCCGCGGGCGATCATTGCGCCCACCCGGTACCGGCCGTCCAGCACCGTGCCCACCAGCGGGGCCGCTGTGCGATCGGTGCCCGGAGTACCCACAACTGCCGATAGTAGGAGGCCGGATGTGTGGAACCGGGGAAGTCGACGGGAGCGGTGCCGGGATGGCACCCTGGTTCCCGTGCCGAAGATCCCCGAGACCAGCCCCGCCGCCGTCGACGCCGGACCGCCGCGCCTGGTTCCGGTGCCGGACATCGCCTCCACCCTGGGCATGATTGTCACCCGGGTACACCAGCTGCTGCGGGAGCGACAGCTGATCGCCACCCGCGTCGACGGTGTGCTGCGCATCCCGGCCGAGTTCATCCAGCACGGCGCGGTCGTCAAGGGATTACCGGCGACGATCACGCTGCTGAGCGACAACGGCTACACCGACCCGGAGATCATCGACTGGCTGTTCACCGCAGACAGTTCGCTGCCCGGCCGGCCGATCACCGCGCTGCGGGAGAACCGGGGCCGCGAGGTCCACCGCCGGGCGCAGGTGTCCGGCTTCTAGCAGGGCCGGCCGGCCGGCCCTCAGACGCGTGCGGCGAGAGTCGAGGCAGCTGCGGCGATGTTCGAGTTCGCTGCGGCGACGGCCCACCAGAGCCTGTTGACCGGGTAGTAGCGATCGCCGGGGTCGAGCGGCTGCTCCCAGGGTTTGTCGATGATGTAGTGGATGTTCTTCACCGCTGCGCCGTCCCACAGCGAGGGATGTTGGAACGGCAGGGTTTTCAACGCGTTGTAGATGTACGGCAGGGCCAGCCAGCGCCCGCGGTAGTACTCGTTCAGGAAGTCCTGCTCGGCGAACGGGAACCGCGCGAGATCCTCCACCGCTGCCAACTGGCCGACCATGTCGGCGAAGACGGCCAGGTCGGGCGTCAACACCAGGAAGCCGGCGTTCAGATAGTTGTCCACCATCCCTGGCTCGCTGGTGTGCGCGATGCCGCGACAGTGCGTGTAGAAGCAGTTCTCGGGCGCCCAGTTCGCCGGATAGCTGGCAATCCTGTTCGGGTTGCAGCGGCAGGCGTGGCAGGCGGCGATGCTGCCGGCGCCCAGCTCGAGCGAGAAGAGCTCGTCCATGTTCTGCGTGACGAGCATGTCGGCATCGAGGAAGACGACGCGCTCGAATTCGGTGAGCTGCCAGGCCGCCAGCTTCGTCCACACCTCCGCGAACCGGGCATTGGCGTAGTGGTCCTGCAGATTGCTGCCCGGACGCAGCGGCTCGACGTCCCGCAGCAGACACCCGTCCTCGATCAACTGCTGCCGACTCGCTGCGTCGATGCCGTCGGTCACCAGGACGACCAAAGGGTAGGCACTGCCCGAGTTCTCGAGCGAGGCGCGCAGTGTTCGCACCCCGACGAGGTAGTTGAGCTGGGTCAGCAGCGTGGCCCAGGCCTTCATCGGCCGAGTCCGCTGGGTGCTATCTGAACTTCATCGTCGCCGAAGAGTGCTGCGGTGAAGGAGTTCGCGAACCGATGGTGGGGATCGAGAGCTTCACGCACCTGCTGGAAGGCCGCCCACCGGGGGTAGAGCGCGGGCCAGTCGTACAGGGTCTCGTCGAAATACTTGCCCCAGTGGGGCCGACCGCCCTCCGCGGCCAGCACCTTCTCGACGGCGTGCAGAAAGCTCTCGCCCTCCTCGGAGAGCGAGCCGTCGTCGGCGTAGTAGACGACGAAGCCGAAGTAGCAGGTGTTCTGCCCGGAGGACGGGCTCAGCCACGCGTCGGACGGGCCGGTGCTGCGCAGGATCACCGGGTAGTGCATCCGCGGACGCGTTTCGGCGTGCCAGTCCTTGATCTTCTTGATCACTCCGCCGGCCAGGTCCAGCGGTACGCCGATCTCGACGTTGATCTGGGGAGTGGCGATGCCGCGGCAGAACACCTGGTAGATGTCGCCGGTCACGTCGGTGAAGTTGCGGAAGCGGGTGACCGTTCGGGACGGCTTGTCGTCGGCGGCGACGGTCTTCGTGTCGTCGCGCAGGTGGCGGAGCGTCTGATCGATGGTGGCGTTCATGGCCTGGCTCACGCCCTCGTGCTCCAGCAGACCGCTGCCGGCGTCCCGGTACCGCTGGACCTCGTCGCCGGTGGCCTCGCGGGCCGCCCAGACCTGGACCTGACCCTCCTGCGGGAACCACCAGGCCTTGACCAGGTCGTTCTCGACGTTCCAGTTCTGCAGGTCGTCCTCGAGGGTGTCCGCACTGACGGCGTTCTTGGTGCAGGTGTAGATGGGCGACGGCAGGATGCGCAGGGTCACCTCGGTGATCACCCCCAACGATCCGAGGCCGAGTTGCACGGCCCCGTACCAGGGATGGTCGCGGTCGAAATCCGCCGCGGTGCCGTCGGCCAGAACCAGTCGGATGCTGAGCGCCGAATCGGCGATGGTGCTCTGCTGCAGGCCCTGCCCGTGAGTACCGGTCGACAGCGCGCCGGCCAAGGTCTGCGAGGCGATGACGCCAGGCGACGACGGCAGCATCATGCCCCTTGCCGACAGCGTCGAGTAGACCTCGTCGAGCGGGGTGGCGCCGGCGAACGTCGCCGTGTCGCCGGTGATCGAGACCAGACCGCGCAGGTGGCTCAGGTCCAGCAGGGCGCCGCCCTCGTCACTCGTCTCGATCAGCCGGCCGGGGGACATCCGGCTGCCGATCATCCGCACCTTCCCGCTGCCGGCGGCCAGGACCGCCTGCAGTTCGGCCTCGGTCGCCGGAGCGCTGACCGAACCGGCCCCGCCGAGGGTGGCGTTGCGCGCCCAATTCTGCAGCCGGACGTCGTCACCGGCCAGCTCTGGTTCGCGGCGGGGATAGGCAACATGATCGAGGCTCATGGATGACTCCTCAACTTGAGGTCCGGTACCGCGTTGTGCGGTGACGGATCGTTCGAGTGCTCTCCGTGCGCCGCCTCGACGAGGCGCGGTCGGACCCGGGCTGTGTGGGCCGGTCATCCCATGATGCCTGCGGCGCGCTCCGGGCCTCCGGAATCCGGCCCGAGCTCCCTCTCTTCGCGCAGCGCTCAGCTGATGTTCGGCCCCCGCGGGACAGGCTTGGGCGCAGTCGCAACCCGGGGACCGCTCGTCTGATCAGTGCCGGCGGGCGGTGGCGGCGAGCGCCAGATCGCGCAGGCCAGCCGCGGCATCGGCGGGCAGGTCGTCCAACTCCGCCAGACCTTCGGTCAGCAGCGCGCTGATCCGCTCCTCGACCCGGGCCGGGGCGGAGGTCCGCGCAATGAGCTCGGTCAGCCGGTCCACGCCGGCCGGGTCGAGCGCCGTCCCGACCCCGGCGTCCAGCTCGGCCAGCTCCGGTCGACCCAGCAGATCGGTGCGGGCCAGGGCCAGCAGGACGGTTTTCTTCCCCTCCACCAGGTCGCCGCCGGCCGGCTTACCGGTCACCTGCGGGTCGCCGAAGACGCCGAGCAGGTCGTCCCGCAGCTGGAATGCCAGGCCGATGGACCGGCCGTACCGGCGCAGCGCTGCGACGGTGCCCGCCGGCGCGCCGCCGAGCGCGGCACCGATGTGCAGTGGCCGCTCCACGGTGTACGCGGCCGTCTTGTACCGGTTGACCAGCATCGCATCGGCGGCGGCAGCGGCGGGATCGGGCGCCTCGTCGGCGGTGATCCGCAGGTCGAGCAGCTGGCCGGCCAGCACCTCGGTCCGCATCGCCCGCCAGGCCAACTGTGCCTCGGGCGGCCGGCCCTGCTCGGTGAAACCCTCCTGGAACAGATCGTCCGCCCAGACCAGAGCGAGATCGCCGATCAGCAGGGCGTCGGAAACGCCGAAGTGCGTGGCGTCGCCCAGCCACCCGGAGCCGGCGTGGTCCTTCTCGGCGGCACGGTGCATGCTCGGCCGACCGCGCCGGGTGTCGGAGCGGTCGATGATGTCATCGTGGATCAGGGCGCAGGCCTGGATCAGCTCGAGCGCCGCCGCCGCGCGCAGCACGCCGCAGGGCAGGTCGGTCGTCCCGTCGACCGATCCCGCACCGCCGCGCACGGGCACCCCCGCGCGGTAACCCCAGCAGAGGAACTGCGGCCGCAGCCGTTTGCCGCCCGCAGCCAGGTGCTGGGTCAGCCGGTTGAGGTCATCGGTCAGCCGGGGGTCGATGACGGCCAGTTCCGCATGTCGGCCGGTCAGCTCATCGCGCAGCAGCGCTTCGACCGCGGCCACCACTGCGCGTGGATCGGTGTGCGAAGAGGTTCTCACGCGTGTCAGTCTGCCCGGAGCGGACCGGACCGGACCCCGCGGACCGATAGTGTGAGTCGCATGGTGACCGTCCGCGACCGACTCGCTGCGCCCGGCCCGCATTTCTCCATGGAATTCATGCCACCGCGCGACGACGCGGACGAGGCCGCCCTCTGGTTGGCCATCCGGCGGCTGGAGCCGTTGCGCCCCGCCTTCGTCTCGGTCACCTACGGTGCCGGCGGATCCCGCCGCGACCGGACCATTCGGATCACCGAGCGGATCGCCGCGGAGACCACGCTGCTACCGGTGGCCCACCTCACCGCGGTCGGCCACTCGATCGCCGAACTCCGGCAGGTCATCGGCTCCTACGCCTCCGTCGGGGTCCGCAACATCCTGGCCCTGCGCGGCGACCCGCCGGGGGAGGATCCGACGGCCGAGTGGATCGCCCATCCGCAGGGGCTCGACCACGCCAAGGATCTGGTAGCGCTGACCCGGTCGCTCGGCGATTTCTGCGTCGGGGTGGCGGCGTTCCCGGACATGCACCCGCGGTCGCCGGACCTGGATGCCGACACCCGGCACTTCGCTGCCAAGGTCGCCGCCGGCGCCGACTACGCCATCACCCAGATGCTGTTCTCGGCCCGGGATTACCTGGGTCTGCTCGACCGGTCGCTGGCCGCCGGAGTCAACGTGCCGCTGCTGCCCGGCATCATGCCGGTCACCTCCTACCGCCGGTTGATGCGGATCGTCGAGCTCTCCGGGCAACGCGTGCCCGTCAAGCTGGCCGAACAATTGCACGCGGTCGAGGGGAACCCGGCCGCCGGCCGCGAGATCGGCATGGCGCACGCCGTCGAGATGTCCCGGGAGCTGCTCGATGCCGGTGCCCCCGGCCTGCACTTCTACACCTTCAACCGCTCCAAGGCGACGTTGGAGGTGCTCGGCGCACTGGGCCTTGCCCAGGTGCCTGCACTGTCCACCTGACCGACGATCACGAGCAGGGGAGGACGGATGGACCTCGACACCGTGCAGCGGGCGTTCGGAATCTCCTCCCTGGTGGTGATCGTCGCGCTGGTGGCCATCCGGCTGTCCCGCCGGCTCGGCCTGCCGTCGCTGCTGCTGTATCTGGGTATCGGCATCCTGCTGGGCAACCGGGGCCTGGGCATCGACTTCTCCGACACCGTCCTGACCGAGCAGCTCGGGCTGGCCGCACTGGTGTTCATCCTGGCCGAGGGCGGCCTGACCACCCGCTGGTCGGACATCAGGCCAGCACTGGGACTGGGTTCGGCGCTCGCCACGGTGTCGGTGGTGGTCAGCATCGCCGTGGCCGGGGCCGGGGTGCACCTGCTGCTCGGGTCGGCACTGCACCTGGACTGGCGGACCTCCCTGCTGTGGGGCGCGGTGCTGTCCAGCACCGATGCAGCCGCGGTGTTCTCGGTGCTGCGCGGGGTGGGCGTCAAACCCCGGCTGGCGGCGGCACTGGAGCTGGAGTCGGGCCTGAACGACGCGCCGGTGGTCATCGTGGTGCTGCTGCTGGCCGGCAGTCAGGCGATCTCCTGGACCGATCCGCTGCTGGTCGTCTACGAGCTGCTGGCCGGCGCGGCAATCGGTGCCGCGGTCGGCTTCGCCGGCGGCTGGGCGCTGCGCCGCGGTGCGCTGCCGGCCGCCGGTCTGTACCCGTTGGCGACGCTCGCGCTGATCGGCGGCGCCTATGCCAGTGGCCAGTACCTGCACGCGTCCGGTTTCCTGGCCACCTACGTGGCAGCCGTCATCCTGGGCAACTCCCGGGTGCCGCACCGCGCCTCGACGCTGTCCTTCGCCGAGGGCTTCGGCTGGATCGCGCAGATCGGGCTGTTCGTCCTGCTGGGGCTCTACGTCGACCCGTACGAGCTACCGGCCGCGCTGCTGCCGGGCGCAGCCATCGGGCTGCTGGTGCTGATCGTCGCCCGGCCGCTGTCCATCCTCGCGGCCGCGCTGCCGTTCCGGATGACCTGGCGGGAACAGGCATTCCTGTCCTGGTCGGGGTTGCGCGGCGCGGTACCCATCGTGCTGGCGTTGATTCCGCTGATGGTCCGCGGCGATGCCCAGTCCGACTCGATGGTCAACATCATCGTGGTGGTGGTGGTGATCTACACGCTGGTTCAGGGCACGACGCTGCCGTGGCTGGCCCGCCGGCTCGGGGTGCTGCAGCCCGGTCAGGCGACCGAGATCCAGGTCGAGGCCGCGCCGCTCGAGGAGCTCAATGCCCAGGTGCTGCAGATCACCATCCCGCCCGAGTCACGAATGCACGGTGTCTACATCTCGCAGCTGCGCCTACCCGGTAGAGCTGTGGTGGCGCTGCTGGTGCGGTCGGGCTCACCGGTGCCGGTCGATTCGACGGTCCGGCTGATCTCCGGTGACCAGATGCTGATCGTCACCCCGGAGGAGGACCGCTCGGGTACCGAGCGGCGGTTGCGGTCGATCAGTCGCGGTGGCGCGCTGGCGGCCTGGTTCGGCGAACGCGGCGACCGTCCGACGGGTTGACCGGTGGACGACCGCCGCCGATCGGTTCCTCGAGGCTTCCTGGTTTGGGACACTGGAGCGGTGAACACCCCGAGCGAGCCGCTGCCCCCGCGCAAGGTGGGCCTGGTGGCGACGCTGGCGCTCGTCGTCATCGCACTGGACCAGGTGACCAAGCTGCTCGCAGTGGCGAACCTGGAGCAGGGCGTTCCCCGACGGATCCTCGGCGGGGTGGTCTACCTGTCGCTGTTCCGCAACGCCGGTGCAGCGTTCTCCACCGGGACGGGGTTCACCTGGGTGCTGGCCTTGGTGGCCATCGCCGTGGTCGTCGTCATCATCCGGATGGCCCGCAAGTTGCGGTCCACCGTCTGGGCCATCGCTCTCGGGCTGGTGCTGGGCGGCGCCATCGGCAACCTGCTGGACCGGATCTTCCGCTCGCCGGGTTTCCTGCGCGGGCACGTCGTGGATTTCATCTCGCTCTTCGAACCGGACGGGCGGCACTTCGCCGTGTTCAACGTCGCCGACTCCGGTATCACCTGCGGCGCAGTCGTACTGGTGCTGACCGCGCTGCTGGGCATCGAGATGGACGGCCGGCGCTCGCGCGGTGTCAAGGAGACCGACCATGCCTGACCGCCGCGAGCTGCCCGTCCCCGACGGCCTGGACGGCATGCGCGCCGATGCCGGCCTGGCCCGGCTGCTCGGCATCAGCCGGACCAGCGTCGGGGGCATGATCGACAGCGGCAACGTACTGGTCGACGGCGCCGTCGCCGGTCGATCGGATCGGCTGACCCCCGGCATGTGGCTGGAGATCACCCTGCCGGAGCCGGCGGTACCGATGGTGGTGATACCGCAGCGGGTCGACGGGCTCGAGATCCTGTACCAGGACGCCGACATCGTGGTGGTCGACAAGCCGGTCGGGGTGGCCGCCCACCCGAGCCCCGGCTGGACCGGCCCGACCGTGCTGGGGGCACTCGCCTCGCTGGGTGTGTCGCTGGCCACCTCCGGGTCCGCGGAACGGCAGGGCATCGTGCACCGACTCGACGTCGGCACCACCGGCACCATGGTGGTCGCCAAGAGCGAGCGGGCCTACTCGGTGCTCAAGGACGCCTTCCGCGACCGCACGGTGGAGAAGATCTACCACGCCGTCATCCAGGGCTACCCCGACCCGAGCTCGGGCACCATCGATGCGCCGATCGGCCGGCATCCGAAGGCGGACTGGAAGTTCGCCGTGGTGGCCGGCGGCCGGGACAGCATCACCCACTACGACACGCTCGAGGCCTTCCGGTCGGCGACGTTGGTCGAGGTGCACCTGGAAACCGGTCGTACGCACCAGATCCGGGTGCACTTCGCCGCCATGCACCACCCCTGCGTGGGGGACCTCACCTACGGCGCCGACCCCGTGCTGACCGACCGGCTGGGTCTGAAGCGGCAGTGGCTGCACGCCTACCAGCTGGCGTTCGCCCATCCCGATGACGGCCGGTGGGTGCAGTTCACCTCGCCGTACCCGGCTGACCTGGTGCACGCCGTCGACGTGCTGTCGGCGGCCTGATGACTCGAGATCGGCAGGTGCGATGGAGCGGGTGACGGGCATCGGCGGAGTGTTCTTCCGGTCCGGCGACCCGGACCGGGTGGCCGCCTGGTACCAGCAGCATCTAGGCGTCGACTGCGGCCCGCAGGGTGACGTCGTCTGGCAGCAGCAGGCCGGTCCGACGGTCTGGGCGCCGTTCCCGGCGGACAGCGACTACCTGGGCGGGCCCGAGCAGCAGGTCATGATCAACTTTCGGGTCCGCGATCTGGACGCGATGCTCGTTCAGCTCCACGACGCAGGTATCGGGACCGACGCCGTAGTCGAGGCACCGGGCATCGGGCGATTCGCACACGTCCGGGACCCGGCGGGCACGCAGGTCGAGCTGTGGGAGCCGATCGACCGTCGATGACGGCCGCTGGTTCGTGCGCCCGGTGCGGCAGGATCAGTTCGGGCCGGCGGAGCGAGCCGGCGCCGGCCCGAAACCCCAGCTGACAGTGCGGTCGGACAGGTCGGGCCGCACGCTCCACCGGACCTGCGCCACCTCGGTGCTCGCCGGCACCAGGAACACCGTCCAACCCGACACCAGTGTGTTCGCCGGTACGCCGACGGTGTGCGCCGGATACCCGGCCACTGCCATCGCGGCCTTTCCGAGCACGGTCCCGCTCGCGTCCACCAGGTCGAGGTAGAGGTCGGCCAGCGATTCGTAGGCGACCGCCCCGCGGTTGCCGATCGAGGTCTGCACAATCAGTGCGCGTTCGCCTTCGTCGAGGCGGTATCCGACAGCCGTCAGGATGTGGTCCGCCGGGTCGAGAATTTGCAGCAGCCCCACGTCGAGCTGCTCGCCGAACAGGCCCACCACCGGTTGCACAGGCTGCCCGGAGGTCAGCACCCGTCGGGTGGGTTCCGCCGGCGCGGCGGGTTCGTTCTGCTGCCGGTCCTCGGTCGGCTCGTCAGCCGGCTCGCCGATCGACCCGGAAAACTGGTCGCCGGTCGG
>CAXSEW010000033.1:0-15066 GCA_964236185.1 uncultured Nakamurella sp.
GCCATGGCGATATGGAATTCCTCGGCCAGGCCGGTCGACATCATCGTCGACCTCACCGGCTATTTCACCGGCGGCGTGACATCGGCTGCCGGCAGCTTCGTCGCTGTCACCCCCTCGCGCTCGCTGGACACCCGGGTCGGGGTCGGTGCACCGCGCAGCGCCTGGCAGGACGTCGTGGACGGCATGTACTCGGCGTTGTCCTGGCAGGTGTCGGGACGGAACGCCGTTCCGGTCGGCGCGACCGCCGTGGTGATGTCGCTGACCGCCACCAACGTGACCAGCTCCGGCCTGTTCGTCCCGTTCGACGACGACCCGTCCTTCGCTCCCGGCGTCGATCCGGCGCTGAGGATCTCCGACAGCCACTACGTGCCGGTGACCGGCACCGCCTTCACGGCCGGCGCTCCGGTCACCAACGCCTACCTGGTACCGCTGTCCGCAGCCGGCCGGGCGGCACTGAACGTCGGCTACGACGGTGCCAGCCCTGCCCACGGCACCGACATGATCGGCGACGTCGTCGGGTACATCCGCGGTGGCGGTGCCCAGTCGGTCGGCACCTATCAGCCGCTGCCGGTCGGCCAACTGCTGCGCACCGTGGTGCCGGGCCGCGGGACGATCGACGTTCAGCTGCCGGTGGCCGGCGGCGCGGACGTGTCCATGGCAGTGACCGCCGCCGACTCGTCCGCCTCCGGCGGGCTGGTGGTGTTCGCGCAGGGAACGAGCAGACCGGCAACTCGCAACGTCAACTTCTCGGCCGGTCAGCGCGTGTCCAACACCGCGATCGTGCACACGTCGGCCACCTCGAAGGTGAGCGTCAGCAACCTCGCCGGATCCCCGGTCACCGTCACCATCGACCTCTCGGGTTACTTCCGCAGCACCGCCGGTTCCGCTGCCGGGACGGTGTGGTCGTCCGGCGCGAACTCCGCCGGTGGCATGGGCTTGGGGTTCCTCTCCGACGGCACCAGCGTTCCGGCGCCGGTGGCGCTGGCCGGCGTCCGGAAGGTGGCCTCCTCGGTCGGCTCGTCCTATGCGGTCACCGCGGACGGATCGCTGTGGTCGTGGGGTCGCAACAACGATCCGGAGGTGCTGTTCCAGGATGGTCAGCTGGGACTGGGCAACACCGTCAACCAACCACTGCCGGTCAAGGTGGCCGGACTGACGGACGTCATCGACATCGACGCCGATTACCCGCGGGCCTACGCGCTGCTGGGCGATGGTACCGTGTGGCAGTGGGGCGGTGAGGAGGTCGGCGAGGTCACGTCGCCGGCCAAGGTCGGCAATCTGACGGGCGTGGTGTCCCTCGACCACGGATACGCGGTCAAGGCCGACGGAACCGTGTGGACGGTGTCCTACACCGGGACGTTCGACGACGGCTGCCCCGCCTCGGGGTGTTTCGCCGCGACGCAGGTCCCCGGCCTCAGCGGGATCGCCCAGGTGTCCGGTCAGCTGGCCCTGCGCACCGACGGCGGGCTCGAGTACTGGGCCCCCGGGCGCACCCCCGCCGTCATCACCAACATCAGCGGCGTCGCCGCGCTGGCCGGCAACGCGGTGCTGCGCACCGACGGCACCGTCTGGATCGCGCCGACCGACGGCAGTCGGACGGCCACGCAGGTACCCGGGCTGACCGGTGTGACCACCCTCGGCGAGCTGGCCGTGAAAGCCGACGGGTCGGTGTGGCGGTTCTCCGCCGCCGGCGCCGTCCGCGTTCCCAACCTGCCGCCCGCCGCTCAGGTCGCGCCGGCCGCGGACCTGTTCGTGGCCCGCTAGCCGGCTGGTGAGCCGCGGCGAGCTACAGGATGATGCGGGCGCCGTTGATGCCGGCGGCGTCGTCGGTGAACAGCGCAACGATGCGGGCGGCCAGCACGCCGACATCGGTGAATCCGTCGAAAGCCTTGTCGGGACTCGCATCGCGCATGGCCTCGTCGACGATGGCCTTGACGACCAGGACCGTCGCTGCAGCGTGAGTGTGCACATCGGCGGCGTGCGCGTGCGGTCCTGCGGCGGCCTTGGCGGCAGTGCGGACGAAGGACTCGGCCAGCGCGCCCATCCATCCTTCCGTCGCGGACTTCGCCGCCGCATAATTGGCGCCGCCCGGAGTCGGCCGGTCCACCGCAGTGGCGGACACGATGACGGCCCGTCCGTCGGGGGAGGCCGCCAGATCGTCGTGGACGGCCATGGTGATGTGCCGCAGGCTGTCGATCAGCGTGCGGCGCAGGAATGCCCAGTCGTCGTCGGAGTTGGCGGTGAACCGCGGGGCGCCGCGCCAACCCCCGACCAGATGCACCAGTCCGTCGATCCGGCTGTGCCGGCGTCGGACGCGCTCTGCCAGCGCGTCGCACTGGTCCTGGTCGATCAGGTCGGCGACCTGCGGATGGACGCCGTCGACGTGGTCGAACAAGGCGGCCAGCCGGCGCTCCTCGCGACCGACCGCCACCACATCCGCGCCCGCCTGGGCCAGCGCCCGGACGGTGGCCCGGCCGGCTGCACCGGTGGCACCGGTGACCAGCACGACCAGCCCGGTCAGCTCGCCGCCGGGCCGTGTACTCATCCGGTGATTCCCGCTGTGGCAGTCACCATGGGGGAGAGCTTACGGTTCAGCGCCTCGTAGAACATCGACAGCGGGAACTCGTCCGGCAGCACCGCGTCGGTCAGCCCCTTCGGCGGCCCGTCCAGCGGCAGTGCGTCCGGACCCTTCGCCCAGGTGGACAGCGGATGGGGCGCCACCGTGCCGGATACCAACTGGTAGGCGGCGAGCCAGTGGGCCGTCTTCGACCGGTCGATCGACTGCCAGTAGAGCTGCTCGATCTGGCGACCGAGCTCGAGCACCGGCTCGGTGACGGCAGCCCAGTCGATCGTCAACCGGTTGTCGGTCCAGTGCAGTACATGGTGCTGGTGCAGCCAGGCGAACAGCAGCTGACCGCCCAGCCCGTCGTAGTTGCGGACCCGGGTGCCGGTGATCGCGAACCGGAAGATCCGGTCGAACAGAATGGCGTACTGGACCAGGCGGGCGTGCGGCACACCCTCCTGCTCCTGGCGGACCGACTCGCGGAACGCGGTCAGGTCGCAGCGCAGCTCCTCCAGCGTGTACAGGAAGAAGGGCATCCGCTGTTTGATCATGAACGGGTCGAACGGCAGATCGCCGTGCATGTGCGTGCGGTCGTGGATCAGGTCCCACATCACGAAGGTCTGCTCGGCCAGGTCCTGGTCCGCGAGCAGCCGGGCCGCGTCCGGCGGCAGCGCCAGCCGGGTGATGTCGGCGGCCGCGGTCACCACCGAGCGGAACCGGGCGGCCTCCCGGTCGGCGAAGATGGCCCCCCAGCTGAAGGTCGGAACCTCCCGCATGGCAACGGTTTCCGGGAACAGCACGGCCGAGTTGGTGTCGTAGCCGCTGGTGAAGTCCAGGAACCGGATCGGTACGAACAGCTTGTTCGAGTAGTCGCCCGCCTCGAGCTCGGCGATGAAAGCGGGCCAGAGCACCTCGATCAGCACCGCCTCGACGTTGCGGTCGGGATTCCCGTTCTGGGTGTACATGGGGAACAGCACGAGATGCTGCCGGCCGTCGGTGCGGTCCCGCTCCGGGTGGAACGCCTGCACGGAGTCGAGGAAATCGGGAACCCCGAGGTCGCCGTCGGCCCAGCGGGTGAGGTCTTTGGCCGTCGCAGCCAGGTAATCGGCGTCGTGCGGGAACAGTGGCGCCAGCTCCTCGACGGCGGAGACCATGCGTTGCACCAGGGCTGCTGCGGTGACCTTGTCGTCCGGGACCGACCCGTCCTTGACCTGCAGCGGCCGCAGGGCAGCCACGGCTTCCTTCAACTCCAGCCAGGCCGGGTGCAGGGCAACCGGCGCCATCCTCGACCGGTCGGCGGCCTGGACGGTCGCGGCCGCGAAGGTGACGGCGTTGAACAGCAGATCACCGGACGACGGATCGATCGCGACGGCGAGCACGACCAGTCGCGCTGACCCGAGGCTCGAGGTGGCGCCGACCGACGCTCCCGGATTGCGGTTGGTGCCGGGGAGCCGGATCAGCGAGGTGGCCGGGGCGTCGACCGACAGGGTGGCCAACGGCAGCAGCGCGTCGACGTCCACCCGGGCCAGGAGGTCCTGCGCGACGGCGGTCGGCTGGTCGCCCGTCTGCGCCAGCAGCCCGGCCGAGCGGAATTCCGGAGCGTCGGCGGTCACTCCACGCCGCGGTTCGACCAACAGCTGGCTCACTGCGATGCCACCGGCCAGCTCTACGGACGCGGACCGACCGGTCAGCACGACCAGGCCAGCGCCGACCTCGACGGCTCGCCGCGCGGCGTCCGGCAGCGCGGTAGTACCGCTGACCAAGACGTCGGCCTCTGCCGCATCGTCGACCAGGACGTAACCGCGATGGGTCAGTGCTTCCTGCGGGACGAAGCCGCCCGCTGCCCAAGATTTGTCGATATCGAGCCATACTCGTGGAAATTGCGTCATGGTCTGCCCCTAGCGATAGATCTTCCTGCCGCCGAGTCTACAGGCAGGAAGATCTGCGCCAATGACGAACGGATGCAAAGTGTCGCGGGTCAGCTCATACCGACTCAGACGTCGAAGAGCGAGGTGACCGACCCGTCCTCGAAGACCTCGTGGATGGCGCGCGCCAGCAGAGGTGCGATCGACAGCACGGTGAGCTGGTCGAACTGGTGCTCCGGCGGGATTGCCAGGGTGTTGGTGAGCACGACCTCGACGGCGCCGCAGGTGCTCAGCCGCTGCGCCGCAGGATCGGACAGCACGCCGTGGGTGGCCGCCACGATCACCTTCTCGGCGCCGGCCAGCATGATCTCCTGCACCGCCTTGGCGATCGTGCCGCCGGTGTCGATCATGTCGTCGACGACGATGCAGGTGCGGCCGGTGACGTCACCGACGACGCGGTTGGCCTTGGTGGAGTTGGGCCGGGTCGGGTCCCGGGTCTTGTGGATGAAGGCGATCGGCACACCGCCGAGGCGGTTCGCCCATCGCTCGGCGGTGCGCACGCGGCCCGAATCCGGGGAGACGACGGTCAGCGCCTCGTCGCCGTACTTGGACGAGATGTACTCGGTCAGCAGCGGCTGGGCGAAGAGGTGGTCCACCGGCCCGTCGAAGAAACCCTGCACCTGGTCGGTGTGCAGGTCGACGACCATCAGTCGGTGCGCGCCGGCCGTCTTCATCAGATCGGCGATCAGCCGGGCCGAGATCGGCTCGCGGCCACGGTGCTTCTTGTCCTGGCGGGCGTACGGATAGAACGGCAGCACGACGGTGATCCGCTTCGCGGACGCGCGCTTCAGCGCATCGATCATGATCAGTGTTTCCATCACCCACTTGTTGATGGGCACACCGCACGACTGGATGATGAACGAATCCGTGCCGCGGACCGAGATCTCCGGCCGGACGAAGATCTCGCCGTTGGCGAAGTCGTAGACGGACTGGGGCGTCACCTGGGCGTCCAGGTACTTGGCCACCTCCGCCGCCAACTCCGGGAAGCCGCGGCCGGAGAACAGCAACATGCTCTTGCGGGTGTTGGTGGAGATGGCGTTCACGCTGGCGGTTCCTCTTCTGCGGGCGGCGGTTTCGGCACGCTGACTGGCGCATCCCGGACCGGATCGACGGCGCCCGCCGACCTGGCCGCACCGTCGCTGGCCGTGCCCGGCCGGCGGCGGAGCACCCAGCCTTTCACAGCACGTTGACGTCCTCGGGCCACTGCCAGATCGCCGGCATCCACATCGTCGGTCACCGTCGAACCCGCGCCGACGTAGGCGCCGTCGCCGATGGTGACCGGCGCGATCAGCGTGCTGTCGGTGCCGACGAATGCGTCCTTGCCGACGACGGTGGGGTACTTGTGCACCCCGTCGTAGTTGGCCGTGATGGTGCCGGCTCCCAGGTTGGTGCCGCTGCCGATCTGGGCATCGCCGACGTAGGACAGGTGCGGCACCTTGGCCCGGTCGCCCACGGTCGAGTTCTTGATCTCCACGAAGGCGCCGGCCTTGGCCTGTTCGCCGAGTACCGTGCCGCCGCGCAGGTAGGTGTACGGACCGACCGACGCCCGGGACCCGATCGATGCACCCAGGCAGTGGGAGCGGACCACTGACGCACCGTCGGCGACCGAACAGGCCGACAGCGTGGTGTCCGGGCCGATGGTGCACCCCACCCCGATCACCGTTCCTGCCTCCAGCGAAGTACCGGGCAGCACCTGTGTATCCGCTCCGATCCGAACGTCGGCGTGGATCCAGGTGGTGGCCGGGTCGATCACGGTGACACCGCTGCGCTGCGCCGCCCGGACGAGCCGGGCGTTGAGTTGCCGGCTCAGCTCGGCCAGCTGCACCCGGTCGTTGACCCCTTCGGTCTCGGCCGCGTCGGGCGTGACCACGGTGCCGACGCGATGGCCGTCGGCCCGGGCGAGGGCCACCACATCGGTCAGGTAGCGCTCGCCCTGGGCGTTGGCCGGCGTGATCCGGTCGAGCGCTGCAGTGAGCACCGCACCGTCGAAGGCGTACACGCCGGAATTGATCTCGTGGATCCGTAGCTGGTCGGAATCGGCGTCGCGGTGCTCGACGATGCCCACCAGCGCACCCCCGGCATCCCGGACGATGCGCCCGTAGCCGGTCGGATCGTCGACGACCGCCGTCAGCACGGTGACCGCGGAGCCGGCCCGCCGGTGCTCGGCCGCCAGGCGGCGCAGCGTGTCGCCCGTCAGCAGCGGGACGTCGCCGTAGGTCACCAGCACGGTGCCCGACGCCGCCGGCGCGGCCGCCAGCGCCTGCTCGACGGCGTGACCGGTGCCCAACTGCTGCTCTTGGACCACCTGGAGCACCGTCGGATGATGCTCGGCGAGGTAGGGGCCGACACGGTCCCGGCCGTGCCCCACCACGGCGACCACTTGCTGCGGCGATACGGCCGCCGCGGCCGTCATGGCGTGCCACAGCAGGGGACGTCCGGCGATGGGATGCAGCACCTTGGGCAGGGTGGACTTCATCCGGGTGCCGGCGCCGGCGGCCAGCACGATGACTGCTATCACCGCGCCGTCGTCGCCCGGGGCCGCCGGGCCGAGATCAGCCTGCGTCGAGGGCGGAACGTCGGACATGTAGATCCTCCCGGAACGGCCCCGCCAGACGGCAGCGACGCAAGCGGCCCCGGATCGGGTTCCGCCGCCATCGCTCCGCCGCCAGGATTCGAACCTGAACCATCTGAACCAAAATCAGAGGTGCTGCCGTTACACCACGGCGGATTGCTGCGAGCACCATCATTCCATGACGTCGGCGGCAATCCGGCACGTTCATTCCCACCCGGTGGAGCAGCCGGTACCGTAGATCCTCAACCCCGCGGCCGCTTCTGGCGCCGCCCGAAAAGATTGATTGCCCGTGACCCCACCGCAGTCCGCCACCCTGCCGGCCACCGCATCCCTCGCCACGTCCACCGCATCCCTCGCCACCACTCCCGTCACTGCCCCCGAAGCGCCGGCCGCGTCAGCCGCGAAATCGGGCGCCAAGCCGATCACCGACGGTCAGCGCGGCATCGCGGCGCAGCTCGCCGTGTACGGGTTCACCGTCCTACCGCTGCTGGCGCTGCTCGCGGCCGTGCCGTTGGCCTGGGGCTGGGGACTGAGCTGGACCGACGTCGCCATTGCGGCTGTCTTCTACGTCATCTCCGGGATGGGCATCACCGTCGGCTTCCACCGGCTGTTCACCCATGGATCGTTCAAGGCCAACCGGGCGCTGAAGATCGCCCTGGCCGGCGCCGGTCAGATGGCCGCGCAGGGGCCGGTGATCATCTGGGTGGCCGACCACCGGCGGCACCACGCGTTCTCCGATCGAGAGGGTGACCCGCACTCGCCGTGGCTGTACGGCACGTCGATGGCAGCGATGGCCCGCGGTTTCTGGCACGCCCACATGGGCTGGATCTTCGACCGGGACAACACCAACCAGCAGCGCTTCGCCCCGGACCTGTTGGCGGACAAGACCGTTGCGTTGCAGAGCAGGTACTTCTGGGTATGGATGTTACTGTCGCTGGTGGCTCCTGGCGTGGCCGGCGGCCTGATCACCATGTCCTGGCACGGCGCGTTGACGGCGTTCTTCTGGGCCGGCCTGGTCCGGATTGCGCTGCTGCACCACGTCACCTGGTCGGTGAACTCGATCTGCCACATGATCGGTGAGCGACCGTTCGCCGCCCGCGACAAGTCGGCAAACTTCTGGCCGCTGGCGCTGCTGTCGTTTGGGGAGTCCTGGCACAACCTGCACCACGCCGACCCCACCTGCGCCCGGCACGGCGTGCTACGCGGTCAACTGGACATCTCGGCGCGGACGATCTGGCTGTTCGAGAAGTTCGGGTGGGCGACCAAGGTGCGGTGGCCCAATGCTCAGCGACTGGCCCGCATCCAGGCCACCGCGGGTGAAATGGGCCACTGATTCGCTGGCCCGACCGTCGCGGACGAGCACCCCGCGCCCGGCGACCACCCAGCGCCTGACGACCACCCCGCGCCTGACGACCACCCAGCGCCTGACGACCAGCCAGCGCCTGACGACCAGCCAGCGCCGAACGACACAGTGGCGCCCGCCCGAAGCGGCGGTAATGTTGGACCCGGATACCCCCGTGCGGCGCGCTCGGGGGTTTTCTGGCGTGTCGGCACCCCGGCTCGCCGTTGGTCGGCGAGGCCCGGCCCGGCAGGTATGGGCCGGCTGCGGCGAAGGTGGGGAGTGCATCGATGGCGCAGTTGGCAACCAGGACCGCAACCGGGACGTCTGCCGGTACTGGTTCACCAGATGGCACCCTGCGCGACGACACCGTTTCCGCGCCCCCGCTGAGCGGCCTGCTGGGCGCGGTCCTGGCCACCGATGTAGTGCGGAGCGTGGTCGCCAGCGCCGGTGCGCCGACCCACCGCATCATCGCCCCGGCCGGTGCCCGCCCGTTTCTCGCCTCTGCGCTGGCCGCCGATCGCGACCTGGGGGGCGCCGGTGCGCCGGTGCTGCTGGTGACCGCGACCGGTCGGGAGGCCGAGGTGGCGACGGCGGCCATCGGTGATCTGCTCGGCGCCGACCAGGTGATGATCTTTCCATCCTGGGAGACGCTGCCGCACGAGCGCCTGTCTCCCCGGGCGGACACGGTCGGCCGGCGGCTGGCGACGCTGCGCCGGTTGGCGCACCCGGACCAGGACCCGCGCGGGCCGGTCGCCGTGGTGGTCGCCACCATTCGGTCGCTGATCCAGCCGATGGCGCCCGACCTCGGCGAGCTCGCGCCGGTCGAGTTGTCCGTCGGCGACTGGACCGACCTGGGTGAGTTGGTCGACCGGCTGGTGCTGCTCGCCTACACGCGGGTCGACATGGTCGAGAAGCGCGGCGAGATGGCCGTGCGCGGCGGCATTCTCGACATCTTCCCGCCGACCGACAATCACCCCGTGCGGGTGGAGTTCTTCGGCGACGAGATCACCGACATCCGCCGGTTCGGGGTGACCGACCAGCGCACGCTCGACAGCGGCGACGAGGTCCGTTCGGTGACCGCGCAGGCCTGCCGGGAGGTGCTGCTGACGCCGGACGTCAGGTCGCGGGCTGCTGCATTGTCTGTACAGGGCACCGGCGATCCGACCCTGGCCGAGATGTTGGCGAAGCTCGCGGCCGGCGTGGCGGTGGAGGGCATGGAGGCGCTGATACCGGTGCTGGTCCCCGGCCGGCTGGTGATGCTGCCGGAATTGATGGCTCCCGGCACCCATGTCGTGCTCGCCGACCCGGAGCGGATCCGCACCCGCGCCGAGGATCTGGTCCGCACCGGCGCTGACTTCCTCGCCGCGTCGTGGATGGCCGCAGCGACCGGCGGCAAGGCGCCGATCGACCTGGCCGAGTCGGCCTACCGCAGTCTCGGCGAGGTGCAGGACCTGATCCGCGACAACGGCCTCCCGCTGTGGCGGGTGGCGCCGTTCGGTATCGATCAGCCGGACTCCGGAGACGGCGACCCTTCCGCCGACAGCCCGCTGGTCACCGCCGATTTCCTGGCCGCGCCGGCGTACCGCGGCGAGATCGGCGTCGCGATCGACGATGCGCGCGAGCGGGCCGCGCACGGCGGGGCGACCGTCGTCGTCGTTCCCGGGGCCGGCACCGCGGCCCGAGCGGCCGAGCGGCTGGCCGAGGCCGAACTGGCCGTGACGCTGACCGGCGACACGATGGCCAATGCCCCCCGCCCTGGCATGGTGACCGTCGCCCGTGGCCGGCTCGAGGACGGCTTCCTCATCCCGTCCGCGGGCCTGGCCGTGATCACCGAGTCCGACCTCACCGGCACCCGCGGCTCTGCGACCACCCAGCCGGCGACCTCGATGCCCTCCCGCCGGCGTAACGCCGTCGATCCACTGGCCCTCAAGCCCGGCGACTACGTGGTGCACGCGCAGCACGGCATCGGCAAGTACATCGACCTGGTCAGCCGGACGTCCGGCGGCGCGGTGCGGGAGTACCTCGTGGTCGAGTACGCGCCGAGCAAGCGCGGACATCCGGGGGACCGGCTGTTCGTCCCGACCGATTCGCTCGACCTGCTGTCGCGCTACATCGGCGGCGAGCTGCCGACCGTCAACAAGCTGGGCGGCGCGGACTGGGCGAAGACCAAGGGACGGGCCCGCAAGGCGGTGCGGGACATCGCCGCCAAGCTGGTGCAGCTCTACGCCGCCCGGGCCTCCGCGCCCGGGCATGCGTTCGCGCCGGACACGCCGTGGCAGCGGGAGCTCGAGGACGCCTTCCCGTTCACCGAGACGCCGGACCAGATGGCGGCCATCGACGAGGTCAAGGCCGACATGGAAAAGCCGGCGCCGATGGACCGGGTGATCTCCGGCGACGTCGGGTACGGCAAAACCGAGATCGCCGTCCGAGCCGCGTTCAAGGCCGTCCAGGACGGCAAGCAGGTCGCCATCCTGGTACCGACGACACTCCTCGCGCAGCAACACCTCTCGACGTTCACCGAGCGGATGTCGGCGTTCCCGGTGACGGTGCGCGGGCTGTCCCGGTTCACCGACGACGCGACGTCGAAGGCGACCGTGAAGGGCTTGGCCGACGGCAGCGTCGACATCGTCATCGGCACCCACCGGCTGCTGCAGCCGACCGTCCGCTACAAGGATCTGGGTCTGGTCGTCGTCGACGAGGAGCAGCGTTTCGGCGTCGAGCACAAGGAGCACATCACCGCGCTGCGCGCGCATGTCGACATGCTGACCATGTCCGCCACCCCCATCCCCCGGACGCTGGAGATGAGCCTGGCCGGCATCCGAGAGATGTCGACCATCCTGACCCCTCCGGAGGAACGGCATCCGATCCTGACCTACGTCGGCGCCTACGACGACAAGCTGGTCGCTGCCGCGATCCGCCGCGAGCTGCTCCGCGACGGCCAGGTGTTCTTCGTGCACAACCGGGTGGCGGACATCGACAGCGTGGCCGGTCGGATCCGGGCGGCGGTACCGGAGGCTCGGATCGCGGTCGCCCACGGTCAGATGAACGAGGACCGGTTGGAGAAGGTCATCGACGGGTTCTGGGACCGGTCGTACGACGTGCTGATCTGCACCACCATCGTGGAGACCGGCCTGGACATCTCCAACGCCAACACGCTGATCGTCGACCACGCCGAGATCCTCGGCCTGTCCCAGATGCATCAGCTGCGGGGTCGGGTCGGGCGTGGCCGGGAGCGCGGCTACGCGTACTTCCTCTACCCGGGCGAGAAGCCGCTGACCGAGACGGCGCACGACCGGCTGACCACCATCGCCCAGAACGCCGACCTCGGCGCCGGCATGGCGGTGGCCATGCGGGATCTCGAGATCCGGGGCGCTGGCTCGATTCTCGGCGCCGAGCAGAGCGGGCACATCGCCGGAGTCGGCTTCGACCTGTACATCCGGCTGGTCGGCGAGGCGGTCACCGCCTTCAAGAAGGCCGCCGGGGCGGCCGGCCCGGAGCCGGTGGAGGAGGAACCGGAGGCGCTGGAGGTCCGCGTCGAGCTGCCGGTGGACGCCAGCATCCCGCACGACTACGTGCCGTCCGAGCGGCTGCGGCTGGACGCCTACCGCAAGATCGCCGGAGCCTCCTCCGCGGAGGACATCGCTGCGGTACGAGCAGAACTGGTCGACCGCTACGGGCCGCTGCCCACCGACTCGGAGAACCTGCTGGCCGTCGCGGCCTTCCGCCAGGTGTGCCGCGCTGCCGGGGTGAGTGAGGTCGCGCTCGGCCCGCAGGGCTTGCGGTTCACGCCGCTGGTGCTCCCGGAGTCGGCGCAGCTGAAGGCGGCGCGGCTGTATCCGGGTTCGAAGTACCGGCAGCTGACCAACACCCTGACCCTGCGGCCACCGACGGATTCCGGCCGGCTGGCCGCCGAGACGCTGCGGGACCTGGACCTGCTGGCGTTCTGCGAGCAGCTGTTGCGCACGCTGGTGCCGGAGAGCAGAACCGCCTGAGGATGACCGGGTACCGGGGGGCGGCCGCGGTCAGGCCGGCAGGGCGACCGAGGCGACCAGGTCGGCCACCTCCGCCTCCTCGTCCGTTGCGGCGACCAGCGCGAAGCGGCCCTCGCGCCGTTGGTAGAGCCCGCCGCGGCAACCGATACCGGCGATTCGGGGATTGTCCACGATCAGCAGGTGCCCGCCTTCCGGCAAGGTGGTGAGCAGGCGCCGCAGCGCAGCCCTGATCTGGTCGTCTTCGAAGTAGAGGCGGCGGAGCACGTTGGCCACCTTGATGACGTCCGGCTGATCACCGGCCCACGGCTGGAAGATGTCGTGTTCCTGGAAGCTGATGCGGGTGTTCCGCTTCATCTCGGCCTGGATCGCTGGATTCAGCAGCAGGATTTCGTGATCGGTGTGGACGTGAGCGGAGGTCCACCGGATCCGGGCGGCGTAGAGGGCCCGCACGATCCGCGACTGTGCCGGCCAGGCAATCAGCCTTCGCCCCACGACGAGGATGCAGCTCCCGGTTCCGTCGAAGAACAGGGTTTGCCGAGAACCCTGCACGGCATGGATCTTGATGAACAGGTCGGCGACGATGTACTGGTCGAAGGCGGGGAGCTTGTTGATCAGTTCCAGCGATGTCGATCCGTCGGACGCGCCGATGTCCAGGATCACGGAGGTCGACAGGTCGACGTGATCGATCAGCAGAGCGTCTGCCTGGGGGTGCCGGTTGAGCCCGGTGATCTTGATCGTCTCGCCCACGTGCAGTAGCGATACGGCGGCACGAAACTGGGCGGGCGTCACCGACGGGTCCATCAACACGGAGGGATCCACCCGGAAGAAACGCTGGAGCCTCGCCTCGATCCACCCGGGCAAACGACCGAGGATGGGCCTCACCGGGAATCTCATCGCGGTACCTGGCCGCTGCCCGGCAGCGGACTAGACGTGAGTGGACCGGCGACGGGCCATCTTGGCGCCCGTGACGACGAGACCGACGCCGACGAGCAGCACGATCGCGGCGATGAGGACGGCGCCGCCCACGTTGAAGCCGGCACCGGTGTACGACAGTGACCCGGCGACGTCGCTGGACGTGGTCGGCGGGGTTCCGCCGCCCGCGGCACCCGTGGTGACCGCCGACGGCACGTAGTCGTCGGCCGACGCGATACCGATGGACAGGAGGAGACCGGTGATCGCCAGAGCGACGACGGAGAGGAATCTGCGGATCATGGGGTTCTCCTGTTTGCGCGGGAAGTTGTGATCACTGTAGGCGATACGTCACCGTCAACATCACTGTATGTAAGAAAGATGCCGCAAAAGTACAGTTCGTACCCAATGGAGTGAGATCACCACCATCGAGGCCGGCTGCGGTCGCATCGCTGCGTAGTTCAAATCGCCGCGTAGTTCAACAGGCGGCATAGGGCTCCGCGGAGGCGACCCAGTTCTTGATCCCGGGGGTCACCACGACGGCGGGCGTGAACGTTCCAGCGACTGCGGCAGGGGCGGGCACCAGCAGAGTCGCCACCACCTCGGACTGCTGCGCCGGCTTCTGGTTGATGGTCACCATCGCCGCTGTCCGACCGAGTTCCTGCGCGGTGACCACCGGGACAGGCCGCCCATCGACCTGCAGCGAAGCGACGCTGCTGTTGGTCGGCGCAAAGAGCAGAACGTTGGTGCGGAGCACGTACGGTCCGGCTTTGGCGTAGCCCAGAACGTAGTCCGGCAGCCCGGTCGACGGTGCCGAGTAGTCCATGTGCAGCGTGACGGTGATCAGTCGTCGCGCCTGGCTGTCGCAGGCGCCGGCGGTGACGGTGGCGGAGCCGTCGGCGTAGAAGCCGAGTTTGCCGCCGGTGGCGTCGTTGCGGAACAGACCGATGGTGGGTGTTGCGCCATCGGACGCCGGCAGCAGTTGCGCAATCGCAGTTCCCGCCAGATCGAGCTGTTCGGCCGGGTGACCGCTCCACAGCAGCACCCGGTGTTCGTTCGCTGCCCGGGTCAGTCCCTGCACCACGGTCGACGCGTTCTCCGGCGACTGCGTGACAGTCGCGAATGCCTTGCTGGTCGCTTCGGCCAGGAACACATCTCGCGCCGGCACGTCCGTCACCTCGGGATAGAGCTGGTAGACCTTGGACAGCAGGACCGCGGTGATGTTGCCCGACGTCATGGTGATGCCGTCGCCGACGGGAATCGGTGTCGCGCCCTTGAGCATGTAGCTCAGGGCCACCGGATCGAGCGCAAGCACGCCGTCAACCGTCAGCTGATGACGAATCTGGTACATCTTGGCGAGCATTGCGGCGGCGGTCGGGAAGTCCGGCGTCAGGTTCGTGTCCGTGGAGTAGGCACCGGGCAGCTTCCCGTACAGAGATGCCGGCAGACTGGCCGGAACCGGCAGATTAGGTTCGAATCTCCCGTCGATCTTGCCGATGTCCCGGGACACCGATCCCTGGTCGCTCAGCGTCAGCTTTCCGTGATCAACCGTCAGGACGGCGAAGGACCCGAAGAGGCCGCCGGTCGCCCGTGCTTCGGCGAGGTTCTCGAAGACGACCAGATACTTCCGCGGACCGTCGGCACCCAGCATGGGCGGCGCCAGTCGCCCGATCCTGGCTGCTTTTCCGGTGGTCTCGGCAAGCGTGCCGAGCTTGCGCTGGAGCGTGCCGACCGCGCGGGCGACGGGCGCTGCGAGCGAGCGC
>CAXSEW010000034.1:0-14917 GCA_964236185.1 uncultured Nakamurella sp.
AGCCCGGACGCGAGCCGGTCGATGTCCAGCCGGTTCTCCGCCGCCGGCTTCAGCGCGCTGGAGCCCAGGTGCGAGACGGTGGCGGCGTTGACGATGATGCTGCCCACCCGAAGCTGCTGCGCGGTCAGTTCGGTGATTGCCTCGAGCGTCTCGGTCACCGGCATGTCCTCCAGCAAGGTCACCAGATGAATGACCGTGTCGTCGGAGTGCAGCAGCTGGACGACGCCGTCGGCCTGGTTCCGGATGGGGCCCCGCCGCGCCAGGTCGGCCATCGCCACGGTGACGTTCAGGAAGTTAACGATGCGGCCGGTCGGCGGCGCGTCCATCACCACCGCGTCGTAGACGGGGCGGGAGTCGCTGCCGGTCCTGGTCACCGTCTCCTTGACCTTGCCGGTGAGCAGCACGTCACGCAGACCCGGGGCTAGCGTGGTCGCGAATTCGACCGCACCCATCTTCTTCAGCGTCCGACCCGCGAAACCGAGGTTGTAGAACAGCGCGAAGTACTCCAGCAGCGCCGCCTCGATGTCCACCGCCAACGCCCGCACCTCGCCGCCACCGGAAGCAACCGCGATCTTGCGCTCCTCGTAGGGCAGCGGTGGGACGTCGAACAGGCGGGCGATGCCCTGCCGCTCCTCGACCTCTGCCAGCAGCACCCGGCGGCCGTCCGCGGCCAGTGCCAGGGCCAGCGCAGCCGCAACCGTGGTCTTGCCGGTACCGCCCTTGCCGGTGACGACGTGCAGCCTGGCCCGGCGGGCGGACGGCGGCCAGACCTGTCCTCCGGTGATGCCCCCGCCGGCCTGGTCCGCGCTGACCGGTACCGACGGCGGCCCCGCGTCGGGCAGGGCAGCCTGTTCCGGCGTCATGGACATCTACCTAGCTTGCCAGGGCCATCACGCCGACGGCGATGGCGGGAAGGGCGATCAGGATCAAACCGACCCACAACGGCACCAGCAGCACCGCCGCGACGCCGACCGGAACGATCACCGCCCACCTCAGCGCCGACCTGGTCGCTTGCGCCAGCGTCCGGTTGGGCCGATCGCGCAGGGTGTCGTATCGCAGCAGCACCAGGACGATGAGAAGCAGCGCCTCCACCGCCGCCGCCAGCGCGTGCCACCCGTCCATGGCCAGAGACTAGAGGCCAGCACCTAGAGTTGAGTCCATGACCACACCTGCCGGCCGCCGGACGTTCGAATACTCCACCGTGCCCCTGATCACCCACGCCACCAAGGCGATCCTGGACACCTGGGGTGAGGACGGCTGGGAGTTGGTGCAGGTCGTGCCGGGCCCGAACCCGGAGCAGCTGGTGGCCTACCTGAAGCGGGAACGCGCATGACGGCGGCCGCCGGCGGCGTGCTCGACCGGCTGGCCGAGCTGGGCATCGAACTGCCCGGGGTCGCTGCCGCCGCCGGGTCCTACCTGCCGGCCGTGCGCTCGGGGTCGATGCTCTACACCTCCGGTCAGCTGCCCTTCGTCGACGGCAAACTGCCGGCCACCGGCAAGGTCGGCGCCGAGGTCAGCCCCGAGGATGCGAAGGGCTATGCGCGTATCGCCGCGCTGAACGTGCTGGCCGCGGCGCACTCGGTGGTCGGGCTGGACAGCGTCGTGCGGGTCGTGAAGGTGGTCGGTTTCGTGGCCTCCGCTGCTGGCTTTACCGGCCAGCCCGGCGTGATCAACGGCGCGTCCGATCTGTTCGCGGAAGTATTCGGTGAGATCGGTCGGCACGCCCGGTCCGCCGTCGGGGTGGCCGAGCTGCCGCTGGGCACGCCGGTCGAGGTGGAAGCGATCTTCGAGGTCCGCTGACGGGTGTTCGCTTCGCCGGCGCTGTGGTGACTCCCGGCCTTGATCGGTCCTCGCGCCGGAGCGGATGATCATCGAGTCGGGCCCTTTTGGGTCGCCAGGTGACCAGGAATGGCCTGAGGTAGTGATCATCCGGGAGGCGGGGGTGGGCGAGCGGGACGTGGCTGGGGCGGACGTGGCCGGGGTTCAGGTCCGGCGCCGACCACTGGTGCTCTCGGCGTGTGCGTTGGCGGTGCTCGTCGGCGTCGTCCTGCTGATCCGTGGGGGCGATTGGTTCGTCCTGGTCGCCTACGGCGGCTACGGACTGGTCCGATCGGCGCTCGCCTGGCGCCCGCCGACCCAGATCACAGCCGAAGGCATCCGCCGGCCGTGGCGGCGTCTCGGGTTCGTGCCGTGGACCGACGTGTCGTGCGTGCTCGCTCCCCAGCCCGGTCTCTACCGCCTGCGGTTGCAGCTGACCGACGGCAAGGTGGTATCGCTCGACGACATTCCCGGTGATCGAACGGCGGCATTGGCCGCGATCGGCGGCAAGGAAGTGATCCGACCCGCGGTACCGACAGTGCGTCCGGGGCCACACCCTTCACCCCGGCCGAGAACCGACGACGAAGTGCTGGCCGACGTGACCCGGCAGGCCGCGGCGTTGGCGCGACAACGCGAGGAGTTGGCGGCGCAGTCCCGGCGGCTGCGGCCGTCGTAGCGACACCGCGACCCCTCGCGCCCTGGGGTGATCACTACTTGGTGCCCTTTCGGGGCGGTGCGCGCCCAGAAAGGGCCTGAAGCGTTGATCAGCCGGTCCGGGCGGGCGGGCGCGCCGGTTACCGTTGCCGGGTGGCACCTGACGCGACTCCGAGGCCGGCCTCCACCGTGATGCTGGTCCGCGACGGCGCGCCCGGTCCGGTGGGCCCGGAGCTCGAGGTGTTCGTGCTGCACCGGGTGGCGGGCATGGTGTTCGCGCCGTCCGTTACCGTTTTCCCCGGTGGCGGCGTCGACCCGACCGACGCCCAGGACATCCCGTGGTCCGGCCCGGACCGGCGCTGGTGGGCGCAGGCACTGGGTACCCGGCCGCAGCAGGCCGCCGCGCTGGTCACCGCAGCCGTCCGCGAACTGTTCGAGGAAACCGGAGTACTGCTGGCCGGTCAGGGTGCCAGCGAGAGCGACCGGGCACAGGTGACTGCCCACCGCCGGAGTCTGGCGGACGTGCTGACGGAGCGCGGCCTGACGTTGCGAACGGAGCTGCTCCGGCCCTGGGCGAACTGGGTCACCCCGACCGGGAACACCCGCCGCTACGACACGTTCTTCTTCCTCGCCGCCCAGCCGGAAGGGCAGCAGGCCCGGTTGCTCACGACCGAGGCGGAGTCCGGTCGATGGGCCCGCCCCGCCGACCTGCTTACCGAGTACGGCGCCGGAACGCTCGCGTTGATGCCGCCGACACTGGCCATGCTGACCGATCTCGCCGACGCCGGGACGGTCGCCACTGCGATGGCGCAGCGTCGGGAGATCGTGCCGGTACTGCCCAGCCTGGTCAGCCGGCTCGGAGAGCCGCTGCAGCTCGAAGTCGACGGCCGGATCCTCACGTTGCGACCCGTGCGCGACTGAGATGGCACCGACTACCGGAATGATCCGCGGCGTGGCCGCGGGCGTCAGCGTGCTGCTGGCCGACAACCCAGGGCCGATGACCCTGGACGGCACCAACTCCTACCTGCTGACCGCATCCTCTGGCGGACTGGTCGTCGTCGACCCCGGTCCGGACGACGAGAACCACCTGCGCGGGTTGGCCGGCGAGGGCGTCGTGCAGCTGATCCTGATCACCCATCGGCACGCCGATCACACGGCCGGCGCCGCCCGGTTCGCGGCGATGACGGGAGCTCCGGTGCGGGCAGTGGACCCCGACCACTGCCGCGGCGCCGATCCGCTCGCCGACGGCGAGCAGCTCGACTTCGGGAACCTGCGCATCCGGGTGCTGGCGACACCGGGCCACACCAGCGATTCGGTGTCCTTCCACCTGCTCGACCCTGACGGCCCGGGGGCCGTGCTGACCGGGGACACCGTGCTCGGCCGAGGAACCACGGTGATCGCCCACCCGGACGGGGAGCTGGGTCCGTACCTCGATTCATTACGACGGCTGGCCGCCCTCGGTCCGGCGCTGGTGCTGCCCGCCCACGGTCCGGAACTACCCGACCTGTCGGCGGTCTGCGGCGCCTACCTCGACCATCGGCTGCATCGGCTGGATTCGGTGCGGGCGGCGCAACTGGTGCTCGGTCATGCCGCCACCGTCGAGGCGGTCACCGATCTCGTCTACGAAGGACTTGATCCGAGCGTGCGTGCGGCGGCTGAGCTTTCGGTCGAAGCTCAGCTGGAATACCTGCGCCGATCCGGTGGGTGAGCCGAATGATGGAACCCGGCCGAGTTCGTGCCGCCCCGTTGCACCACCCCGCCCACCCGGCCGGCCGGCCGTATCCGGCGGCGGCGGTGGCGGCGCTGGCATGTCCGCACTGCGGCGAACGACTCGATCCGGACGATGCCGCCTTCGGCTGCCCGCAGGGCCACGCCTTCGACATCGCGCGGCAGGGTTACGTCGCGCTGCTGACGCCGCGCTCCCGGACCGACAGCGCGGACAGCGCCGAGATGGTTGCCGCCCGCGAGACGTTTCTCGGTGCGGGTCACTACGCGCCGATCGCCGCTGCCGTCGCGGATGCGATCGGGCGTGCGGTCGCGGTGCAGCCGGCCGCCGTTGTGCTCGAGGTCGGCGCCGGCACGGGGTACTACCTGCGAGCTGCTCTCGACGCCGCCGGCTCGTCGGCCGCCGGACTGGCGCTGGACTCCTCGCGGTATGCGGCCCGGCGCGCGGCCGCCGACCCGAGAACGGTCAGCGTGGTTGCCGACGGCTGGGCGCGACTACCGCTGCGCGACGCTGCAGTCGCCGCGGTTGCCAGCATCTTCGCCCCGCGCAACCCGGTCGAGATCGCCCGGGTGATGGCCGGCGGAGCGACGTTGATCGCCGTCACTCCGCAGCCGGCGCACCTGCGGGAGCTGCGCGACCGGCTGACCATGCTGACCGTCGACGACGGAAAGGCCGAGCGGCTGGTCGAGAAGTTCCACGGCTTGCTACAGCCTTCCGGCCACCGCGACCTGACCTTTGAAGTGCGGCTGGGTCATCGGGACATCGCGGCGCTGGTGGGCATGGGTCCGAGCGCGCGCCACATCTCCGCCGCCGACCTCGCCGATCAGATCGGCGGGCTCCCGACCGAGTGCACCGTCACTTCCGCCGTCACGGTCAGCACGTTCATCAAGCCCTGAGCCGGTCAAGCCGTGAGCCGGTCAAGCACCGAGCCGGTCAAGCACTGAGCCGGTCCGGCGCGATTGCGGCGGGCTCGGCGGCGGGTGCTACCGGGCCCGGCGGGACAGCCGTTCGGCGTCGAGGATCACGACGCTCTTGCCCTCCAACCGCAGCCAACCACGGTGGCCGAAATCCGCCAGTGCCTTGTTCACGGTTTCCCGGGAGGCGCCGACCAACTGCGCCAACTCCTCCTGCGTGAGGTCGTGGGTGACCCGCAGGTGGCTGCCTTCCTGCTGACCGAACTGGCGGGCCAGCTGGAGCAGGGCCTTCGCGACCCGTCCAGGGACGTCGGTGAAGATCAGGTCGGCCAGGTTGTTGTTGGTCCGCCGCAGGCGGCGGGCGAGCACCCGGAGCAGCTGTTCGGCGATCTCCGGCCGCTTGCCGATCCACTCGCGCAGGGCGGCGCGGTCCATCGTCGCCAACCGGACGTCGGTGACGGCCGTCGCGCTGGAAGTGCGGGGGCCCGGATCGAAGACCGACAGTTCGCCGAACATGTCCGACGGACCCATGATGGCCAACAGGTTCTCGCGTCCGTCGGGCGAGTTACGGCCCAGTTTCACCTTGCCGGACAGGATGACGTACAGACGATCGCCGAGTTCACCGACCGAGAAGATCGCGCTGCCACGGGGGTACTCCACCGACTCGAGCTGCGAGCCGAGGGCGAGCGCTGCATCGGGGTCTACCCCCTGGAAGATGCCGGCCCTGGCAAGGGTTTCTTCCACGTGTCCTCCTGGTCAGCAATTGCGTGCGTCACATTCCACCACGGCAGCCCGCCTTCGCACACCCGGGGGCGTGGCGCGCGTCGGATGGCCGGCGCCGGTCAGCCGCTCCGCACCCGACGACCGCGGCCGGCCCGCGGCCGCCGGCGCAACCGGAAACGAGCCAGGCCGCCCGCCCAACCTTCCCGGATGAAGGTGTCCACCTCGTCCGGTGCGGCCTGGTCGAGGAACTCGCCGACCTCGTCCTCGGTGACGGTGGCCGGTTGCAGGCGACCCTCCACCCGCTCCATGAGCAGGGCGAACACCATCAGCAGCAGGGGGAAGAACAGCACCAGGAAGGCAGTCATGATCGGCTCATTGTTCACCATGGTGGCGCCGCGGCCGGTCGGCTTGCCGCAGCCCGCGACTGTCATGGGTGGAAACCTCCTGTCGGGGGGCTGTGGGACTCTGGCGAGGTGTCCAGCGTCCCGGAGCCGACCGTTCTGCCCGATGCCGTCCCGTCCCGGAAGGGCAGACGCCCTCGGGTGGCGCCGCCGACGACGCCGCTCGCCCGCACGAGGCGCGCGCGACGCCTGGCCGCCGAGCTGGCGGCGGAGTTCCCCGACGCCCACTGCGAGCTGGACTTCACCACTCCGCTCGAGCTGGCGGTGGCCACCATCCTGTCCGCACAGTCGACCGACGCCCGGGTGAACCTGGTGACGCCGACGCTGTTCGCGCGGTACCGAACGGCGGCCGACTACGCCGGGGCCGACCGCGCCGAGCTGGAGAACCTGATCAGGAGCACCGGTTTCTTCCGCAACAAGTCGACATCGTTGATCGGCCTCGGCCGGGCCGTGACGGAGCAGTTCGACGGTGTGCTGCCGAACCGGCTCGCCGATCTGGTCACCCTGCCCGGGATCGGTCGCAAGACCGCAAACGTGGTGCTGGGCCATGCTTTCGGCATCCCCGGTATCACCGTCGACACGCACGTCGGCCGGCTCGTCCGGCGCTGGGGACTGACGGAGCAGTCGGACCCGGTCCGGGTGGAGCTCGAGCTCAACTCCATGCTGCCCGCCGCGGATTGGACCACCTTCTCCGACCGGGCGATCTTCCACGGCCGCCGGGTCTGTCACGCCAAGAAGCCCGCGTGCGGGGCGTGTCACCTCGCTACGCTCTGCCCGTCGTTCGGCGCCGGCCCGGTCGAGCCAGCGCCTGCGGCGGCCCTGGTGGTCGGCGCGGAACGTCCGCACCTGCTGGCTCTGGTCGGTCTGCCGGAGTCCGGATGAACGGTCCCGGTTCCCCGGTCGGAGAGCGCCCGGTTGATCAATCGATCCGGCTGGCCGGGCTCCGGCTGGTGCCCGACGAGCAGCTTCCCGGCTGGATGGCTCCGGTGGTATCCAGGATCGACGGGTCCTCGGTAGCGGATCTGCTGCCGCGGCCGGCGCTGTCGGCCCCGCGGGCCGGTCGTCGGAGCGCGGTTCTGATGCTCTTCGGCGACGGCCCGGCCGGCCCCGACCTGCTGTTGACCGCGCGCGCCAGCACCCTGCGCGCACACGCCGGACAGCCGGCCTTTCCCGGTGGCAAGCAGGATCTTGGGGAGGACGCGGTGCAGACGGCGTTGCGGGAGGCCACCGAGGAGACGGGTCTGCGGCCCGCCTCGGTGACACCCGCGGCGTTGTTCCCGGACCTGTTCCTGGGTTTCAGCGGCTTCCTGGTCTCGCCGGTGCTGGCCTACTGGCACACGCCCGGGCCGGTCGGTCCGGTCGACGTCGCGGAGACGGCGGCCGTTGCCCGGGTACCCGTCGCCGACCTGGCCGACCCGGCGAACCGGGGTCGGGTCCGGCATCCCGGCGGTTACATCGGGCCGGCGTTCGAGGTGGCCGGAATGGTGGTGTGGGGTTTCACCGCCGGTCTGGTCGAGGTGCTGCTCGACCTCGGCGGCTGGAGCCGGCCGTGGGACCGGCAGCGGTACATTCCGCTGCCGGAGTTGGGCCGGCAGCTGCCGGATCCGGAGGCCGGCCATCTCGGCGACCCGGAGGACGACGAGGCGGCATCGCAACGAACCGAACGACGAGACGTCTGAACAGGCGTGAACTTCGTCGACGCGCTGGTGATCGTGCTGCTGCTCGGTGCGGCGTGGTCGGGATTCCGGCGGGGTCTGATCGGCTCGCTGATCTCACTGATCGGCGCCGTCGGCGGGGCCGTTGCGGCCATCCGGCTGGCACCCCTGTTGATGTCGCGGGTGCAGGACACCTCCGCGAAGGTGGCCATCGGCATCGCCTGCGTCGTCATCGGCATCGGTATCGGGGAGGTTGCCGGGTCCACCCTCGGCCGCGCCCTGTCCGAGCGGATCACCTGGCGCCCCGCCCGGGCACTGGACCACGGACTCGGCCTGATCGGGCACACGCTGGCCGTGGTCCTGGTGACCTGGATCGTCGCGCTGCCGCTGGCCTCGGTGCCGTATCCGCCGCTGGCCGCCGCCGTCCGGTCGTCGACCGTGCTCGGCGAGGTGGACAAGGTCATGCCCGACGGACTGCGGAACCTGTCCACCCGCATGCGTCAGCTGCTGGACGACTCCGGCTTCCCGGCGATCCTGGACCCGCTCGCGCCGTCACCCGATGTCGCTGTCGGTACCCCTGATGCGGCGCTGGCAGCATCGGCGCCGCTGCAGCGGGCAGGCAACTCGATCCTCAAGGTGCGTGGAACGGCGCCCTCGTGCTCCCGACAGATCGAGGGCTCCGGGTTCGTCATCGGCCCCGGGAAGCTGCTGACCAACGCCCACGTCGTCGCCGGCACCGACACGGTGACGGTGGAACAGGGCCGCTCCCGACTGCCGGCCACCGTCGTGCTCTACGACCCCGATCGCGACATCGCGGTGCTGGACATACCAGGACTGACCAGGCCGGCACTGAAGTTCGCCGGCAAGGCGGCCCGGTCCGGGCAGTCGGCGGCCCCGGCGGGCTATCCGTTGGACGGGCCCTTCACCATCACACCCGGCCGGGTCAGCAGCGAGATCACCCTGCGCGGGCCGAACATCTACTCGTCGACCACGGTCAACCGCAAGGTCTACACGCTCCGCTCGGCGGTGCGGCCCGGTAACTCCGGTGGTCCACTGCTGGCCACCGACGGTTCGGTGCTGGGCGTGGTCTTCGGGGCCGCCTACGAACCGGACGTCGGTTTTGCACTGACCGCGGCAGAGGTTGCGCCCGATGTGGCGGCCGGACTGGTGGACACCACCGAGGCCGACACCGGGCAGTGCACCGCCGATTGATCAGCTCGCAGGTTGATGACGGCCGGCGAAATCGACCAGGGCTGCCGTGACGAGCTGCGGAGCCTCCTCGGCCGGATAGTGGCCGACTCCGGGGATGACCCGGCGGACGTACGGCCCGGCGCACAAATCCTCGGTGCCGCGTAACGACTGCAACGGCGTGAACCTGTCCCCCTCACCCACCAGGTGCAGGACCGGAGCGCTCAGGGCATTCTGCAACGCCTCGCGGTGGCGGTGACCATCCGTGCGCCACGGCGAGCGGTAGACCCAGCGCAGCGGCTCCAGTGCGCCGCGCGCGGCGCCTGGCATCACGATGGCGGTCCGCATTGCGGCGATGGTGTCGGTGAAGTCGGCGGAGGCGGTCCAGGCCGGACCGGCGTGCCCGCGGACCAGCCGCTCCAGCATCGCGCCCGATCCGGCGGCCAACCGGCGGTCGGGCGCCAGGGGCAGGCCGGCGAAGGTCAACAGCCGGCCGTAGGGGTCGCTGCGCAGCGGGCGCCGCAACTTCGCCATCGGACCGGGATGCGGCGCCGCGATCGCAGCCAGCGAGGTGACCTGATCCGGATACAGCACGGCCGTGTTGAACGCCAGTACGCCGCCGAAGCCCTGGCCGGCCAGCGTCGCCTCCCGCTCGCCGAGCGCTCGGACCAGACCGGCGACGTCGGCTGCCATGGTGAACGCGTCGTAGCCGCGCGGCGGCTTGTCGGTATCGCCCGCACCTCGCAGGTCCGGCGCCACCGCATGGAAGCCGGCGGCCGCCAGCTCCGCCAGCTGGTTCCGCCAGCTCAGCCAGAGACCACCGAAGCCGTGCAGCAGCAGCACCAACGGTCCGGTCCCGGCTTCGGCCAGTCGGAACCGGATGCCGTTGGCACTGACGTCCCGGAAGCTGACCGGCCCGAGATCGGCCTGCGGGCCCTCGAGCAACGGCGCCGCCGATGCCGGAGCCGACAGCGGGGCCGTTGTGGGAGCCGAGAGCGGCATCATGGCGGGAGCCGACGGCTGGTCGGACAAGGCCGCCGGCCGGGTCGGATTGCGAATGGTCACTGCAGAACCGACGTCCGGAGGCGGCTCGGAATTCCGGCGGCTCAGCGGCCGGCGGTCGGCTCGGTGTGCGTGGCCGCCGCCTTGAGCGTGGCCGCCGAGTCCGACAGCGTGGCGATGGTGCGTTCAGGCTTGCCGATCTTCTTGACCTTGCGGAGGCCCAGGAACGCCAGCGCACCCGCCATCAACAACATCACCAAGGTCACAATCGCGAAGGCGATCCAGCGAGGCAGCCACAGGTCAAGAACCTCGGCCACCGTGAACCAGAGGAAGAACAGGCTGAAGAACGCGAGCGCGCCCGCGCCGATGAAGAACACGCTGCCCAGTACGCCCGTTTTCACCGTGGCCGTGAGCTCGAGCTTCGCCAGCTCCAGTTCCGACCGCACCAGGGTGGAGAGGTGGACCGTCGCGTCCTTCACCAGGGCGCCCATCGAGGCGGACGGGTCCACATCCTTCTCGGCAATCAACGGGATGGACGGCCGAGCGCTGACGCCTGTGTAGTTGACCGGCGGCTTGGCGGGGCTTGACATGGTCACGTCCCTCTCTGAGTTCTGGCGTGGGGGCCACGCGTCGGCGGATGGTGCCGAAGCGCGGGTCCTCTCTGCGGCGTTGCGGTAGGACCGGCATATCGTGCCACGCCGCTGACCCAAAAGGTCAGTCGCCGCCCTTGCCGCCGGACAGGCCGGAGGTGATCAGACCCATCACCGCCGAATCCTGCAGCGTGGTGACGTCACCCAGGTCCCGGTTCTCGGCCACGTCGCGCAGCAGTCGACGCATGATCTTGCCCGAGCGGGTCTTGGGCAGTTCCGGCACGATCATGATCTGGCGTGGCCGGGCAATCGGCCCGATCTGGGTCGCCACGTGCTTGCGGAGCTCACTGATCAGCTCGGCGCCCGCCCCGCTGCCGCCGTCTGCCACCCTGGCGGTGGCATCCCCCCGCAGGATGACGAAGGCGACGATGCCCTGCCCGGTCATGGGGTCGTTCGCGCCCACCACGGCCGCTTCCGCCACCGACGGATGCGCGACGAGCGCCGACTCCACCTCGGTGGTCGAGATGCGGTGCCCGGACACGTTCATCACGTCGTCGACCCGGCCCAGCAACCACAGCGCGCCGTCGGAGTCGTACTTCGCCCCGTCGCCGGCGAAGTAGAAACCCTGCGCGGCGAACCGCGACCAGTAGGTGTCCCGGTAGCGCTCGTCGTCGCCCCAGATGGTCCGCAGCATCGCCGGCCACGGCTTCGTGATGACCAGGTATCCGCCCTGACCGTGGCCCACCGGGACACCCTCGTCGTTGACCACCTGCGCCGCGATGCCCGGGAGCGGGCCCATGGCGGACCCCGGCTTGGTGGCGGTGACCCCCGGCAGCGGGGAGATCATCATCGCGCCGGTCTCGGTCTGCCACCAGGTGTCGACGACCGGGCACCGGTCGTGGCCGATGTTGGACCGGTACCACATCCACGCCTCGGGGTTGATGGGCTCGCCGACCGAACCGAGCAGCCGCAGCGAGTCCAGTCGGTAGCGAGCCGGGATCTCCGCGCCCCACTTCATGAAGGTCCGGATCAGCGTCGGTGCCGTGTAGTAGATGCTGACGCCGTACTTGTCGATGATCTCCCAGTGGCGTCCCTCGTGCGGGGTGTTGGGAGTGCCCTCGTACATCACCTCGGTCGCCCGGTTGGCCAGTGGTCCGTAGACGATGTAGGAGTGACCGGTGACCCAGCCGATGTCGGCGGTGCACCAGAACACGTCGGTCTCGGGCTTGTGGTCGAACACGGCGTGAAAGGTGAACGCGGCCTGGGTGAGATATCCGCCGGAGGTGTGCAGGATGCCCTTGGGCTTACCGGTGGTCCCCGACGTGTAGAGGATGAACAGCGGCTGTTCGGCTGGGAATCCCTGCGCCTCATGCACGGTCGATTGACCGGCCACCAGATCGTGCCACCAGACGTCCTTCTTGCCCCAGCTCACGTCGATACCGGTGCGCCGCACCACCAGGACATGCTCGATCGGGCTACCCGGCGTCGCCACCGCGTCGTCCACCGCATCCTTGAGCGACACCGCTGACCCGCGGCGGTACTGGCCGTCGGCGGTGATCATCAACCTTGCGTCGGCGTCGGCGATGCGGGTGCGCAGGGCCTCGGCGGAGAAGCCGCCGAAGATGACGGAGTGGGCCAGGCCCAACCGCGCGCAGGCCAGCATGGAAAACACTGCCTCGGGAATCATCGGCAGGTAGACGGCCACCCGGTCCCCGGCCTGCAGACCCAGTTCCAGCAGCGCGTTCGCCGTCCGGCAGACCTCGTCCTTGAGCTCCGCGTAGGTGATGCTCCGGCTGTCGCCCGGCTCCCCTTCCCAGTGGATGGCCACCTTGTCGCCGAATCCGTCCTCGACGTGCCGGTCGACGCAGTTGTAGGACACGTTCAACTCACCGTCGGCGAACCAGGTGGCATGCGGCTTGTTCGAGAAGTCGAGCACCTGGGTGAACGGCGTGGACCAGCTGAGCCGGCGGGCCTGCTCCGCCCACCAGGATTCCGGGTCGGCCGCCGCGCGGTCGTAGGCCTCCGCCGACAGGTTCGCGTTCGCTGCGAACTCCGGCGCCGGCGGAAAGGTGCGGTCCTCGGCGAGCAGGTTGTCCAGGGTCTGACCGGTGGCCTCACCGGCGGGATGCGGGTCCATGGTGTTCTCCTGACGACGCTGTCGGTGCTGATTCGAAAGGCGTTGACGCCCGATTGCAAAGTAGCCGGATCCACCGACAGCCGCGATGGCGGGTCGGGCCTGATCGATAGCCACGGCGCAGAGCCGCCTGCCTTTCCTGGCCGTTGCCGACCGGCCGGCCGATACGGTGTCGGAATGAGCGCCGCCGCGTGGCCGGACCTGACCACCGTGGATGGCGTAGCAGAAGCGGTCGAATCCGCCCGTGCGGCGATCGAAGCGGTCCACCGGCATCCGGCCAACCGCCGGGGCTGGCCCCGAACGTCGGCGGCAGCGTCGGTGCGGGCCGCCCGGGCGTCCGCCGTGCTCGACGGTGGCTCTGCAGAACTCGACCCGGAGGCCGAGGTGGTCAGGGACCCCGTCCTCGCCGGGTCGCTGCGGGTCGCCGCTTCGATCGGTGCCCTGGTGCCGGTGTGGGAGCGGGCCCCGCTGCAGGCACTGGCGCGATTGCACACGCTGGCCGCCGCGGACCTGGCCGGTCCGGCGACGCTCGGCCGTCCGCGTCCGGGACGCCCTGAGGACGCCGGCCGGCTGGCCGGCCTGGCCCCACTTGTACGGGCGTCACCATGGCCGGCTCCGGTGCTGGTGGCGGTGGTGCACGGCGAGTTGCTGGCGCTACGGCCGTTCGGCTCCGCGGATGGGGTGGTCGCCAGAGCAGCGGCCCGGCTGACCATGATCTCGACGGGACTGGACCCGCACGGCCTCACGGTGCCCGAGGTCGGACACCTCAGGGTGGGGGACCGCTACCTGGAGGGAGCGAGCGCGTATGGGAATGCCAGCGACGTCGGCGGCTGGATCGTCCAGGTGTGCACCGCGCTCGTTGCCGGTGCCCGGGAAGGGTCGTCGATCGCTGATGCTGCCACCTGATCCTGATGTGACACCGGCCGACACGAAACGGCGCCCCGCTGATGGCGGGGCGCCGTTCACTCGGACTGACCGACTATCAGGCTTCACCACACTCGTCGATCACTGGTTGCCGCGAGTCTCGCGGACGACCTACGACGTACCCTTCGCGGCTCATAGCGGTGAGTGAGTACCGGGGTTCGAGTGCGAAGCTCCGAAGCGGGTGAGCTGTCGTTTCTCCTCTACGACAGTTCCTGGCCTCTCGGGGGTTCGTCCGCCATTCCTACCGCCGACTCGCCAGCGCGACAAGACCTGGATCGGGTGGTCTTGTGCGGAACCGATTCAGCATGCACCCGAATGGGTTTTCTTTCCGACTTCTCTCCGACGACACGCTTGACCAATGGTGCGGCGGGGTGACGAGTCGAGCGCGTCGGTCTACAGTGACGGTGTCGGTTTCCACCCCCCCGGGAGCCGACCACCGGGTTCAGCTCAACCCCCCGGAGCTGAACCCCCGCGACCCCCGCCTACCCCCCCTTGGCGGGGGTCGCCCCTACTTCGACGAAGTGATACGACGAGCCGGGCCACGTGTGTGGCCCGGCTTTTCTGCTGTCCAACAGCGTCGATCATGAGGCGGCGCAACGGGTTGGGTCGTCACCCGGCGGCCGCGCCGAGGTTGTCCCCATGCGGTGAGTTGTCCACATCGGCAGGATGCTGCTGGCCCGTGCCGACCCGGACGTGTCAACTGCACAGGCGGCGGTTGCACCGATTGCCGCGGGAGGTGTGCGGGTGCACCGGAGGCTGGGGGAGCGCAGTGGACAGCAGACCGTTGCTGGTGACGCGGAACGAAGCAATGCTGGACGACCTGCTGCGGGTGGCTGCGGCGGCCGGTGTGGAGGTCAACCACGGCGTGGATCCGGGGGCCCGGGCGCCGTGGCGGCAGGCCGCCATGGTGCTGATCGACGCCGAGCTGATCCCTGCGGCGATCAGCGCCGGCTTGCCCGCCCGCGCACATGTCGTCGGTGTCGGACGTTCCCCACTCGAGGTGGCCGACCTGCAGCAGTGCCTGCGGCTGGGGGTGGAACGAACCGTCACCATCGGCGATGACGACGACGACCTGATCGAGCTGCTGGCCGGCACGCTGGCCGCCGGTCCCGGTGATGGGAGCACCATCGCGGTGGTCGGTGCGTGCGGCGGCGCCGGTGCCTCCGTCTTCGCCGCCGCCCTCGCCGG
>CAXSEW010000035.1:0-14860 GCA_964236185.1 uncultured Nakamurella sp.
CAGCCACTCCGGCAGGATGTCGTCACCCTGCTAATTCCCACGCGGTGCGGGCGCCTGGCCGGTTGAGCGGCGGGCAACGACCGCATACAGCGGATCGCCGCGGTACCGCCGTCCGCGGTCGCCGGACGACGGTGTCCGCACGGAGACCTCGGGTTCGTCGAAACAGCCTGTCCGGCGCAGGTATTCGACGACGATGCGGCACCGACCGGCGTCGTCGGTGGACAGCCAGCCGTGGATCGCCTTGCTCGGAAAGCACCGGTTGGAGAAGGTCAGCACCACCGGCGCACCCGGCCGCAACACCCGACCGGCTTCGGCCAGCACCTCTACCGGCCGGGTCAGGTAGTCGACCGAGACGCAACACAGCACCGCATCGAAATCAGCGTCGTCGAAAGGCAGTGACGGGTCGGCATTCAAGTCCTGCACCACCCGCTCGGTGGCCATCGGGTTCGCCGCCAGTTCGTCGGCGTTCATGCCCAGCACGACCAACGAAGCCGGCGCCGAGCGCAGGTGCGACACCCACGACGACATCAGGTCCAGCACCCGCACCGGTCGCGCGGAGCTTCCGTCGATGCCGAGCTCCGCGTACAGCCCGCCGACCGCGGCGATCGCTCCGTCATCGATGTGGGTGACCAGCCGCCCGGACCGGTAGAACCGGCTATCGGGGCTCGGGTCGTCGCGGTCGAAGAACCAGGCGGGGAACGGATCGGGCGAAGTCATGGTTCATCGTGCCCCGCCGCGGCCGCTGCTGGGGCGCCGGCGGGCCGTGGTCACCCGGTCCCGGTCGAGATGATCGCGACTGCAACGGATACCGGACCAGCCGGTGGCGCGCAGGATGTCGGCGATGGCCTCGGCCTGGAGCTCGCCGTGTTCCACGACCAGCAGCCCACCGGGACGCAGCAGCCGGCGGCCCGTGCTGGAGACCGCCCGCACCAGGTCGAGTCCGTCCACGCCGCCGAACAGCGCGACCTCCGGGCCATGCAGGCGGACCTCCGGATCGCGGGGCACCGCGCCGAGGGGGATGTACGGCGGGTTGGCGATCACGACGTCGACCAGGCCGTCGAGTTCTGGCACAGCGTCGGCGAGGTCGGCCAGCACGGCGCGGGCCTTGTCCGGAGCCACCGCCTGAAAATTGCGTTCCGTCCAGGCGAATGCGGCCGGCGATACTTCCACGCCGTACACCAGGGCGGCCGGAACCTCGGTGGCGATCGCCAGGGCGAGGGCGCCGCTCCCGGTACCAAGATCCACCGCGACCGGCTCGGCCGAAACCGACCTGTGCAGCTCGTCGACGGCCAACGCGACGGCGATCTCGCTCTCCCGCCGGGGCACGAACACGCCCGGCCCGACCGCCAGCTCCAGCGACCGGAACCGGGCGACGCCGAGGATGTATTCGAGCGGCTCGCGCGCCGACCGGCGCTCGACCGCCCGCTGGAGCGCAGCGAGATCGTCGACCGCCAGGTCGGCGGTCGCGGCGCCGTAGCGCTCGACGAGCGCGCGGGCGTCCGCCGCCGGCGTCGGCACGCCCGCCCGGGTCAGGGACGCCGTCACCCTCGCCAGCACCGCCGCTCCAGCAACCTGTACGGCCGGTTCATCGGCGCCGGCTCCGGACATCCGGTGATCCTTTCACCGGTATTCCCGGCGTCTTGACGTTTCCTTGATGTCCACGGCGTTTTCTTGATGGAATCCTGACGTCGGACCGGCAGGGTGGCCCGGACCCCGGACGTAGTGTCCAGACCGTGCACTCCCCCACGTCTTCCCTGAAGCGCCTGATCGTCGGTCGCGCGGTTCGTAGCGACCGACTCGGTGAGACGTTGCTGCCCAAGCGGATCGCGCTGCCGATCTTCGCGAGCGACCCGCTGTCATCGGTCGCCTACGCCACCCAGGAGATCCTCCTCATCCTCAGCCTCGGCGGGCTGGCCTACCTGCACTTCGCGCCCTGGATCGGCCTGGCCGTCATCATCCTGTTGGCCGTCGTCGTGCTGTCCTACCGGCAGGTCGTGCAGGCCTATCCCAGCGGCGGCGGGTCCTACGAGGTGGCCTCGCGCAACCTCGGTCGCAACGCCGGCCTGGTCGTCGCGGGCGCACTCCTGGTCGACTACGTGATGACGGTGGCGGTCTCGGTCGCGGCCGGGGTGGACAACATCATCTCCGCGTTCCCGGGACTGAACGAGGGCCGCATCTGGATCAACGTTTTCTTCGTCGTGGCCCTGATGGCGATGAACCTGCGCGGCATCCGCGAATCAGGGCGCATCTTCGCCATTCCGACGTACCTGTTCGTGGCGGGTGTCGCCGTGATGATCGTGATCGGGCTGACCCGGACCTTCGCCGGCCACCCGCCGGTCGCCGAGAGTGCCGGCTATTCCATCCATCCCGAGAGCGCCGGACTCACCGGGCTGGCCCTGGTGTTCCTGCTGCTGCGCTCCTTCTCCTCGGGCTGCACCGCCCTGACCGGCGTGGAGGCTATCTCCAACGGCGTCCCGGCGTTCCGCAAGCCGAAGGCGCTCAACGCCGCCCGGACGATGTCGGCGATGGGCATCATCTCCATCGTCATGTTCGCCGGCATCACCGCGCTGGCCCTGATCAGCAAGGTGCGGATCACCGAGAACACCTGCGACCTCATCGGTTTCACCGGAAACTGCCAGACCGACCCGCAGCGGACGGTGATCAGCCAGATCGCCGCGTCCACCCTGGGCGGCGACCACAGCGTCGGCTTCTATTTCCTGCAGGCCACCACCGCACTCATCCTGATCCTCGCCGCCAACACCGCTTTCAACGGTTTCCCGCTGCTGTGCTCGATTCTCGCGGAGAACAGGTTCCTGCCGCGGCAGTTGCACAACCGCGGCGACCGGCTGAGTTTCTCCAACGGCATCGTGCTGCTGTCGGCGGTCGCCGTGGCGCTGATCGTGTTGTTCGGTGGTTCGACCACCCGGCTGATCCAGCTGTACATCGTCGGCGTCTTCACCTCTTTCACGCTGTGCCAGGCCGGCATGGTCCGGCACTGGCGCCGGGAGCTGGCGCGGCTGACCGCAGGGCAGAGCCGGGCGCGGGTACACCGCGCCCTGGTCATCAACGCTTTCGGCGCGGTGCTCACCGGTCTGGTGCTGATCGTCGTGCTGATCACCAAGTTCACCCACGGTGCGTACCTGGTCGTCGTCTTCATCCCGGTGCTCTTCCTGGTGATGCAGGCCATCAACCGGCACTACCGCCGGATCAAGGAGGAGCTGATTCCCGACGACTCCGACGACGTGCTGCCCAGCCGGGTGCACGCGGTGGTGCTCGTCGCCGAACTGCATCGACCCACCCTGCGCGCCATCGCCTTTGCCCGGGCCAGCCGCCCGGACACCCTGACGGCGCTGACCGTCAACATCTCCCCGGAGGACACCCGCACCCTGGCGACCGAGTGGGAGGCCCGCCGCATCAATCTGCCACTCAAGGTCATCGACTCCCCGTATCGCGAAGTGACCAAGCCTGTCCTGGACTACCTCGCGCGCACCCGCAGCCAGTGCCCCCGCGATCTGTTCTGCATCTACATCCCCGAGTACGTCGTCGGCCACTGGTGGGCCAACGTATTGCACAACCAGACCTCGCTCCGGCTCAAGGCCCGGCTGCTGTTCGAACCGCGGGTGATGGTGGCCAGCGTGCCCTGGCAGCTGTCCGCGGGCGGCCGCGAGGTCGTCCGCCGGCCCGTGATCGAACCGGTCGAGGCGGTCGACCCCACGACGGACACCGCGGATCTACCGGCCTGAATACAGGTCGGGGATGCCGTCCTGGTCGCTGTCGCGCTCCTCGGCTTCTTCGATGAGGCGATAGACCCGGTTCCGCCGGCCCAGCACCAGCGCTGCCAGAACCGCCGCGAGCACCGATCCGACGAGCACCCCCACCTTCACGTGGTCGCCGGTCTCGCCGGCAGTGCCGAACGCCAGCTCACCGATCAGCAGCGACACGGTGAAGCCGACACCGGCCAGAATCGCGACGCCCAGCACGTCGGTCCAGGACAGGTCGTTGTCGAGTTTCGCCCGGGTGAACCTCGCCATCAGCACCGTGCTGCCGAAGATGCCGACCGTCTTGCCGACCACCAGCGCCGCCACGATCCCGATCGTCACCCGGTCGGCCAGCGAGTCGGCCAGGCCGCTGAGGCCGCCGACGGTGACACCGGCGGAGAAGAACGCGAACACCGGCACGGCGAATCCCGACGACAGCGGCCGCATCCGGTGCTCGAAGTGCTCGGCCATGCCGGGGCCGGCGTCCGGTCCGCCGTTGCGGTCGCTGCGCACCACCGGCACGGTGAACGCCAGCAGCACGCCGGCGACGGTGGCGTGGATCCCGGCCGCGTGCACCAAGGCCCAGGTGGCGGCGGCCAGCGGCAGCAGCAGGTACCAGGACCGCACCCGGCGCTGCACCAGCAGGCCGAACAGCGCCAGCGGCAGCAACGCCAGCAGCAGCGGCACGATCGACAACGAGGTCGTGTAGAAGACGGCGATGATGGTGATGGCCAGCAGGTCGTCCACCACCGCCAGGGTCAGCAGAAAGGTGCGCAGACCCGACGGCAGATGGCTGCTGATCATTGCGAGAACAGCGAGCGCGAAGGCGATGTCGGTGGCGGTCGGAATGGCCCAGCCCTGCAGCTTGTCTCCACCGCCGATGTTGATGACCGCGTACAGCAGCGCCGGGACGACGACACCGCAGACGGCCGCCACCACCGGGATGGCGGCCCTGCGTGGGTCGTGCAGGTCGCCGGCGACGAACTCGCGCTTGAGCTCCAGCCCGGCGACGAAGAAGAAGATGGCCAGCAGCCCGTCGGCCGCCCACTGACCGACGCTCAGCTGCAGATGCAGCGCGGAGAATCCGAAGGTGGCCTCTCGCAGCTGGTCGTACTGGTGCGACCACGGGGAATTGGCCCATACCAGCGCGACGACGGTGGCGGCCAGCAACAGTGCGCCGCCGACCGTTTCCTTGCGGAGGATCTCGGCGATGCGGCTGGCCTCGGGCCACGTCCCCCGCCCGAAGACGCTGCGATCGGCCGGCTCCGTCAAGACTGCACCTCACTTCCTGCGTCTTCCGCCACTCGTATGTTCCGGCATGCACTCGTGTGGTCGTCGGCGGCCATACGACTGCGTACTGGGTCCTACGAGCGTGTCATGCGGCGGGCGAGTAGAGGTCGACGGCGCCGCGACCGGGCGCTGCAGCTACGACCGTGGTGCGGGTGGCCGGAGGCGCAGGTTCTGCATGCCTCCGTCCACGGCGAGCGCAACACCGGTCGTGGAGCCGGCCGCCGGCGATGCCAGGTAGAGGATGGCTGCGGCAACCTCTGCCGCACTCACCAGCCGCCCGTTGCGGCTGCCGCGCCTCCAGGGCCGCACGCTCCGCTGCCGGGTCCGCGGCGGATTCCAGCAGCCGACCCACCCAGGGCGTGTCGGCGGTACCCGGATTGACGCAGTTGACGCGGATGCCCTCACGCAGGTGGTCCGCCGCCATCGCGAGGGTGAGCGAGCCGATGGCACCCTTGGTGGCCGAGTACAGCGCGCGCTGTGGAAGTCCGGCCGTCGCCGCGACCGAGCACACGTTGACGATCGCCGCGCTGTCGGACTGCCGCAGGTGCGGCAGTGCCGCCCGGCTCACCCGGACCGCCCCGAAGACGTTGACGTCGAAGACCCGGCGCCACTCCTCGAGATCGTTGTCGGCCACCGTCCCCTGCGCGCCGATACCGGCGTTGTTGACCAGCACATCGATGCCGCCGAGCAGCTCTACCGCCCCAGCCACTGCGGTGGTCACCGCGGCGTCGTCGGTCACGTCGGCGGCCAGCGATCGCAGCGGCGCCGGCACGCCGCGGTCCACGGCGCCGGCAAGATCGAAGACCACCACCTGCGCGCCCTGCTGCGCGAACGCGCCGGCGGTGGCCAGCCCGATTCCCGAGGCCCCGCCGGTGACCACCACGCGGAGTCCGTTCAGCGATCGCGTCACTGCAGTGCTCCGTCTCTTCGAACTGCCGACATCGGGATGCAGGCGGAGCGTATCGAGCACGAAGGCAGCGCAGCACGGTGGCGGCCGGCGGAAGCGGACGCGGACGCTCGCGGCCGGTGGTGGTCGGAAGCGTTACCTGATCGCGTCGTCCTCGAAACCGACCGCGTCGACCTTGCGGTGGTACCGCGTACCCACTGCGCCACCGAGCAGCGAACCGAGCAGTGCCACCAGGATGGCGGCGACGATCGCGATGATGCCGACGGTGGTCACGCTGCCCTCGTCCACCGGGATGCGCGGCAGGTTCAGCTGCGCCAGCACGTTGTACTTCGCGCCGGCGATCGCGGCCACCCCGGCGATGACGGCAGAGGTGATGATGGCCCAGATCCAGACGCCCAGGCCCTGCTTGACCCCGTCGAAGCGGGCCATCCGACCGGCGACGTAGCCGCCGCAGTAGTAGGCGACGAAAAGAATGACCAGTAGCACGATGGCCCCGACCAGTCCGACCGTCTTCGCCGTTGCGGTCCCGTTCTGCGACTGGGAGACGGCCTGATCGACGGTGCTGGACGTCGCGACGCCGAAAGCCACCCCGGCAGCCGCCAGGATGGCCAGCAGCAGCACGGCCAGGCCGGTGGCGGTCAGCCAACCGAAGAACGCCGAGCCGAACTTCATGCCACCGAAGCGCTCACGCTCGCGGGCCACGACGGTCTGCCGGTCCGGCAGTACGCCCACGGCCATCGGCTGGGCACGCAGGTCGGGATCCGTCATCATCGGGCGGTCGAGCACCGGCTGCTGGTGAGCAGGTTCATACACCGGGTGCTCCTGTACCGGCTGCTGTTGTACCGGCTGCTGTTGCACCGGCTGCTCGACGGTCGTCGCGGTGTCGCGGATGTCCACCTCGGGCTGCCGCTGCGTCGACGTGGCGTGCACGGGCGGCAGCTGTGTCGTCCTGGCTCCGCCGGTCGAGGAATCCGACACATCGGCATCGGACCACCTGGTGGTGGCCGGAGCGGCACTGTGGTGGGTCTGGCCGTCAGCCGTCCGGCCGTCGGTGTTGCCGTCGGAGATATCCGTGCCGCTGTCGCCGAGCGGGGTGGTGCCGGTGCGGGAATCAGCACCTGCGGTGCTGTCCTGGGGGTCAACGGGCGTACTCATGCTGGTTCGCTCCTCTGGAGGTGACGACCGGCCGTCCGGTCGATGTGTACGTGACACACGTTTCGGCCACTTTCGGCTATAAAACGCACTGCGGCGGTACCCAATCCCTGAAGCGTCCAAGCAATCGGCAGTCATTCACCATTTCGCTGCCGGACAGGCGGTTTCAGCTTTCATTGCCCCGGGTAAATACCGTTTGGCGCGAGCACCGGAACTCGGCGTCCGTCCCACTCGTCGGCGTTTCCGGCGCCAGCCGAAGGAAAACATCATGAAGAAACTGGCAGTTTTGGCAGTAGCGGCCGCAACCGTGCTCCTGCCAATCGGAATCAGTGCTCCGGCGAGCGCTGCCACGGTGGCAGCAGCACCGAACGCGGTGGACCTCACCTACCTTGAGAAAAACGCGCAGACGAATCTTGCCGAAATCACCATCGGCACGATCGCGCTCTCCCGCGGCCAGTCCGACGCCACCCTCGAGCTGGCGCGCAAGACCAAGGCCGACCACGAAGCAGCGCTGGCGAAGCTGCAGACGGTGGCCGACGGGCTGCAGGTCACCCTGCCGACCGCGCCGAGCCCCGCCCAGCAGGCCGACGCCGCCAAGTTGAAGAGCGTGTCCGACGACGCCTTCGACCTGACCTACGCGCAGGTCCAGGTGCTCGGTCACCAGCTGTCCATCGCCGATACGAACACCGAACTGTCCGCCGGTGGCGAGACCAGTGTGCAGTCGTTCGCGAGCTACTACCTGCCCGTCGCCCAGATGCACCTGACCATGGCGACGGACCTGCTGACCTCGCTCGGTGGCTCTGTTCCCAGCGCGGTGCCGGCCGGTTCCGGCGGTGCCGGCGCCACTACCGGCCCGGCCACGCTGGCCGCCGAACTGGTGCTCGGGGCGCTCGGCATCGCCCTGATCGGTGTCGCCCTCACGCTGGTCGGTCGGCGTCGCCGGGTCTCTTGAGCTCTCCAGACCCAATCGGGACGACCCCGTCGGGCCACGCGAGCCCATCCGGGCGCGCGCACCGGTGGGGCCGTCTGGTCCCCCTGACGGCTGCCGGCGCCGGCGTGGTGCTGGTGACCGTCAGTGCGGTGCTGCTGCTGAACAACCGGGCGCTGCCCGCTGATTTCGGGACGGTGCCGGGAACCGGCGGGCAGTCGGCGGGCGCTGCGGCGGCGGAAACCGCCTCCGGGTCAGCTACGACTCGGCCGACCGCGTCGGCGCGGTCGCTGCCCTCGTTGCCGGCCACGGCGTCCGGCCGGAAGGTTCCCGCGGCGCCGCCCATCACCGCCACTCGCATCACCGCTACCCGCACTCCCCCGGCAGCTCGCCCCAAGGCAGCCCGCACCACCGACTCCCCGCCCACGGCCTCACGCACTGCACCGGCGGCAGATCGACGCGAAGTCCCCCGGCAGCTCGTGCTCCCCCGGTTCGGGGTCCGCGCCGACGTGCTGTCGGTGACGTCCGACCTGGGCTCGCTGACGGTGCCGGAAAACCCGCGGCAGGTCGGCTGGTGGGTGGGGAGTGCTCTGCCCGGCAGCAGTGCGGGGACCACCGTCATCGACGGCCACATCGACTCCGCCTCAGCGGGTGTCGGCGCCTTCATCCACCTCTCGGACCTGGTGCCCGGCGATTCCGTCAGCATCGTGGGCAGTACCGGCAGGACGCTCGACTACGACGTGGTCGCCCGCCGGGTGTACGCCAAGAACGCCGGCCTGCCGTCGTCGCTGTTCGCCGCCGGCGGCCCGGAACGGTTGGTGCTGATCAGCTGTGGCGGCCCCTTCGACCCGGCGCGCGGCAGCTACGAAGACAACATCGTCGTGTTCGCCACGCCGTCGGCCGCCTGACTGCTGGACGGCGACGGCGTTACCCGGCGAATACCGCGGGGCAGGAGGGATCTGCTGCCGGACGTGCTGCAAGGCAAACATCTATGGTGGAGGGCACGACCCACCGGCCGCGCACACCAGGAGCAGGACATCGACCGTTACGCGTACCTCGCGCTGATGGGGCTGTGCCTGCTGCTCACGCTGCCGCTCGAATTCCTGATCGGTGCCCGGGTGTACCGGCGGTTCCGCGCCCTGCTGCTGGCCCTGCTGCCGGAGGTGGTGCTGTTCACCGTCTGGGACGTCGTCGGCATCGCCCGCGATCACTGGACCTACAACCCGGCTTTCGTCACCGGGCTGCGGCTGCCGTTCCGGATGCCGATCGAAGAGCTGGTCTTCTTCCTCGTGGTGCCGATCTGCGGCGTGCTGACCTACGAAGCGGTCGGCGTGGTGCTGGGCCGGGTGCGCCGGATCCGCACCGGACCGGCCGGCAGGCGGCGGACGAGTGCCTGAGTACACCGTCATCACCGTCGTGAGCATCCTGGTGGTGATTGCCGTCGAACGGTTCTGGCTGCGCACCGGGATCTTCCGGACGGCCCAGTACTGGTGGTCGATCGCGATCGTGTTCGCCTTCCAGATACCGGTTGACGGCTACCTGACCAAGCTGAGCAATCCCATCGTCGTCTACAACGAGGGGGAGATGCTCGGGATCCGCTTTCCCTGGGACATCCCGGTGGAGGACTTCGGTTTCGGGTTCTCCATGGTGACCCTGGTGCTGCTGCTGTGGCGACGGCGCACCGCTCCGGCCGACCTTCACCGATCAGGGCCGCACCGATCCGCGACCGCGGTGTCCGGCGCCCGCCGGGGAAACATCGAGTACGACAACGACAGGAATACCGCAGCATGAGCAACACCACCTGGGTACCCGGCCGCGACCGGCGGGCCGTCCGCCACGCAGCGGCGGCCGGTGTACCGGTCCTACCTGGTGCCCAACGCCGCGTCATCGTCGCCGGCGGTGGCATTGCCGGGATCGCCGCCGCCGTCGGACTGACCGAACGCGGCGTTGCGGTGGTGCTGGTCGAGAAGCACCGGCAGCTCGGCGGCCGGGTCCGCTCCTGGCCGATCTCGGATACCGATGGCGCGGTCGGCAGTCCCCAGCGCACGATGAGTCGCGGGTTCCACGCGTTCTTCCGCCAGTACTACAACCTGCGGGCGCTGCTGCGGCGCGTCGACCCGGCGCTGGCCGGACTGACCCGAGTCGCCGACTACCCGTTGATGGCGGCCGGTGGCCACGCGGACTCCTTCGCCGCCATTCCCCGCACGCCACCGGTCAACCTGGCTGCCTTCGTGCTCCGCAGTCCCAGCTTCACCGTGCGCGACCTGACGAAGGTCGACATCCCGGCCGCCCTGGAACTGCTCGACGTCGACTTCCCGGCCACCTTTTCCGCCTACGACGGCGAGAGTGCGGCGCAGTTCCTGGACCGGCTGCGCTTCCCGGAAAAGGCCAGGCATCTGGCACTGGAAGTGTTCGCCCGCAGCTTCTTCGCCCACCCCAGCGACTTCTCGGCCGGTGAACTGGTGGCGATGTTCCATACGTATTTCGTCGGGTCCTCCGAGGGGCTGCTGTTCGACGTCCCGGTCGACGACTACGACACCGTGTTCTGGGCACCGATGCACCGGTATCTGTCGTCCCGCGGCGTCGAGGTGCTCACCGGCGACACCGTGGACACCGTCGAGCTGTCCGGCCCGGAGGCCGTCACCGTGCTGCTGGGCAGCGGCGCCGTGGTCGAGGCCGACGCGCTGGTGCTGGCCACCGACCCGGTCACCACCCGCCGACTGGTCGCGGAGGCGCCGACGCTGGGCGACGCCGACTGGCGGCAGCGGATCGCCGTCGGGACCAATGCACCCCGCTTCGGCGTCTGGCGGCTCTGGCTGGACCGACCCGTGCATGCCGACCGCGCCGCGTTCCTGGGCACCAGCGGCTACGGGAGACTCGACAACGTGACCGTCCTGGAACGGTTCGAGGCCGGCGCCGCCCGCTGGGCGAAGGAGCACGGCGGTTCCGTGGTCGAGTTGCACGCATACGCCCTGCCCGACGACATCGACGCCGGGGCCATGCGCGCCGACCTGCGCGCCCAGCTGACCCTGGTCTATCCCGAGACCCGGGACGCGGCCGTGCTGACCGACGAGCTGCTGATCGAGCGGGACTGCCCGCTGATCGGCACGTCGGCCTGGCAGCGCCGGCCCGAGGTCACCACCCCGGACCCACGGGTGCTGCTGGCCGGCGACGGCATCCGCTGCGATCTGCCGGTCGCCCTGATGGAACGCGCTGCCACCACCGGCTTTCTGGCTGCCAACGCGCTCCTCGAGCGCTGGGACACGGCGGGTCACGACCTGTGGACGGTGCCGATGACCAGCCGTATCCCGGCGATCGCGGCGGCGCGCCGGCTGCTCGGCTGAGCTCGCCGGCGTCGGGGCATCAGCTCAGGGCGCTGCCCGTGAGCCACTTGTCCCAGCTGAGGTTCCAGTCCCCGTACCCGTCGGTCGGGGCCAGCCGGGTGGACGTACCCTTCACGATCAGCAGGTCGCCGTAGCCGAAGTTGTCGTAGAACCACTGCCCACCGGCCGGTGGCATGTTGATGCAGCCGTGCGACACATTGCGGACACCCTGATCGTCGACCGACCACGGCGCCGCGTGCACGAAGATCCCCTCGTTCGAGAACCGCACGGCCAGCGGGATCTTCGAGTCGTAGCCCAACGACGACTCCACCGGTAGCCCGTAGGTGGCCGAGCTCATCTGCTTGACGGCGTACTTCTCCTGGGCGACGTAGGTGCCGGAGGGCGTGACGAAGGAGATGTCCGTGCCCTTCACGGTGATCTGTTTGTTCATGCCCAGTGACACCGGGTAGGTCTTGGTCAGCTTGCCGTCGACGAAGACCTTCATCTGCTTCGTGGCGTCGTCGACCTGGGCGATCTTGGACGGCCCGACGGTGACGCTCATGGCGCGGTCGGTTTCGCCGTAGGCGCCGCCGCCGAGGTCGACGCCGTAGATGTTGGCCGACACGGTGATCCTGGTGCCGGGCTTCCAGTAGTCCTTGGCCCGGTAGTGCAGCGTCCGGTCGTCCCACCAGTACCAGGCGCCCTTGACCGCGGGCACGGTCTTCACCGCCAACGCCTTTTCCGCGGCGGCTCTGTCCGCCGGCGGTGCGTCGAAGATGACGACCACCGGTTGGCCGACGCCGACGGTCCGGATGCCTGTGGTGGGGAAGAACGACGGGTAGATGGTGGTGGCCGGCTGCAGGGTGCTGAACGTCGTGGTCGTGCTGGTGTTCTGCCCGGTCGAGGTGACCGCGGTCGAGGTCAGCGCGTACCTGCGGCCGTAACCCAGCGGCTCGGTCGACCGCCACGACGTCTTGTCGGCCGAGAGGGCGCCGGCGACCGCGCGGCCCTCCGGGTTGGTCATGACAACCTTGGTCAAGATGCCGTTGCGGGCCTGCGCGCTGACCGGCGCGATTGGCGAGACGTTGGCGGCGCCGTTGGCTGGGACGGTGCTGATCTGCGGAACGAGCGGCGCAGTGCTCGAGAGGGCGGTGCTCAATAGGGCGGTGCTCGATGGGGCGGTGCTCGACGGGGCGGCCGGACTTGGCGCACTGCTGGTGGCGTTGGCGGTGGAGGCGTTCATGGTGGCGGCACTGGTGGTGGTGGCGGTGGCCGGCGCGGGACCATCCGCGCTGGAGCTGGTGACGACGGCAGCCGAATCGCGCGACGTCGAGGACTGTGCCGTACAGGCACCGGCAAGCAGCGGTAGAACCAGGGCGGCGGCGAGCAGTCGGCCGCGGGCGGGGCGAGGCATGTGACAGAACTCCAGGAGCAGTAGGGACGGATCGGGAGCGAGCAGACCGACCGGTCGGCCGGTTCGATGGCGTCGATCAGATCCGTTCCACGCACAGGGCTCTGCGGGACAACGCAGGGGGTGGTCCGCACAACCCACCGGCCGGCGACGACCACAGCCCCCGCAGCCGCTTCGTGCGCTGACGCCGCAGCGCACCGGCCAGCGCGACGACTGCCGCAGCCACCAGCAGCACCGCGCCGGCCACGATGATGGCGTGGTGGTCATGGGTCGGCGCATCAGCGGGTGTCGCCCACGTATCCAGCGGCCCGGAGTCGGTGTGCGCCCCGGCCTCGGCCGCGATCGGGGTGAGAACCCGGTGGTGACCAGCCGTGTCGTGCCCGCTCAGCACATGCATCGCCAGCAGCGCGATGAGCAGTGCGCCGAGCAGCACGGCGCGGCCGGCCGAACGGTCGACCGGGCGGGCCCTACCGATCGCCGTCACGGCACCAACTGAACCGGGCTGCTCAGCACGGCCGCGAGCGAATCCAGCGCGCCCGGAACGACCGTGTAGTAGGCCCATACGCCGCGCTTGTCCCGCGCCAGCAGGCCGGCTTCGACCAGCACCTTGAGGTGGTGCGAGACCGTCGGCTGGGTGAGTCCCAGCGGCTCGGTCAGGTCGCACACGCAGGCCTCCCCGCCGTCGTGGGCGGCAACCATGGACAGCAACCGCAGCCGCGCCGGATCGGCCAACGCCTTCAACGTCTTCGCCAGTTCCACCGCTGCGCCGGGCGACAACGGCCCGCGCATCAACGGCGCACAGCAGGCGACGTCGTTCGGGGGCAACGCGGTGGTGGTCACCGACCCAGTATGCCTGGCATATTGACATTGGTCTATGTTCAGGCCACAGTGATCACATCGACATTCGTCTATGGAAGGTGTGTTCGATGACCGAAACCGAGATCCTGCGTGAGCATGTCCGGGACCGCTACGCCGCCGCAGCAACCGCCGTGGGGTCCGGATCCGGCGCGAGCTGCTGCGGGCCGAACGACGCCCTCGCGGCGATCAGCGACACCGACGAGTCCAACATCTTCGGTGCCGGGCTCTACCGGCCGGATCAGACCGTCGACCTTCCCGAGGAGGCCGTGCTGGCCAGTCTCGGCTGTGGCAACCCGCTTGCCGTCGCCGACATCCGGGCCGGGGAAAGGGTTCTCGATCTCGGCTCCGGCGGCGGTATCGATGTGCTGCTGTCCGCCCGCCGGGTCGGGAGCACCGGGTTCGCCTACGGCCTGGACATGACCGACGAGATGCTCGACCTGGCGCGGGCCAACGCCGCGAAAGCGGGTGCCACCAACGTCGAGTTCCTCAAGGGCCAGATCGAATCGATCCCGCTGCCCGATACGTGCATCGACGTGGTCATCTCCAACTGTGTGATCAACCTGTCGACGGACAAGTCGGCTGTACTGGCCGAGATGTTCCGGGTGCTCACGCCAGGCGGTCGGCTCGGCATCTCCGACGTCGTCGCCGAGGACCATCTCAGCCCGGCGGAACGGGCCGACCGCGGCTCCTACGTCGGCTGTATCGCCGGCGCCCTGTCCAGGGTCGAGTACCTGGAGGGACTCGCCGCTGTCGGGTTCACCGACGCCGAGGTGGTGTTCACCCATCAGGTCGCGCCGGGCATGCACGGCGCGATCGTCCGGGCCGCCCAACCAGCCGACGAGGCAGTCCGGTCAGCATCCGTCGCACCTGCGTCTGCGCCGACCGTCCTTCCGATCACCGAGACGTCAGCATGCTGCTCGGCCACCGAGCAGGCGTCCTGCTGCACGCTGTCGACCAAGGCCGGGTGCTGCGGCGGTTCCGCCCACGCCGACGGCAGCTGCGGCTGCCGATGACCGTTACGACTGCCACCGACGAGGCGTCGGTGGGCAAGAAGCTCTCCACCGTCGACCGGTTCCTAGCCGTCTGGATCATCGCCGCCATGGCGATCGGGATCGGCCTGGGCCGCCTCGTCCCGGGCCTGTCGAACGGTCTCGACGCCGTCACGGTCGGGTCGGTGTCGCTGCCGATCGCCATCGGCCTGCTGGTCATGATGTAGCCGGTGCTGGCAGGAGG
>CAXSEW010000036.1:0-14589 GCA_964236185.1 uncultured Nakamurella sp.
CCATATCCGACGCGGTGACGCGTCGCGCCATCTGAAGTTCAAGCATAGTGCCCAGAAATTTCGGAATGCCGTGGTAGTGGGTCAACGAAGGGGTGGAGCATTCCTCTCCACTGAAAGTAGGGAAGGCGGAATCGTTGTCAACGTCCATGGCGATGGTGGCAGCTTTGGCCGACCGCAGCCTCGAGCGATCGCTCGCGCGGGCCGAACAGTGCTCAGTTCTACGACGACGAATGACAACCCGACGATTCTTGCCGCGCGCCGGGAGATGCAGCAGTGGCGACGACTGGCCTTGGAACCGTCAGCCCTGAGGGCTCCGGATGGCTTCACTGACCCAAGGACGATGTCCTCTGATGGACACCACTTGGCGGCCACGTTGCACAGAATCGCCCAAGAATGGCGAGGGCGCGATCAAGAGCCCGACCCAGAGGCCATCTACGCCCGAGTCGCACACCGGTTGTCCGATTTATCGGGCGTCAAGGTCGATGGCTTGACCGTCGATGTGGACCAGGCGCGGGAGATCTTCTCCATTTTTCTCATTGAACGTGGGGGGCTGCGACTTCCCGCACGGGCCCTATCGGAGGGCACGCTTCGATTCCTAGCGCTGTGCGTTCTCTTGGAAGACCCGGCGTCGGCCGGGTTGATCTGCATGGAGGAACCGGAGAACGGCATCCACCCAGCCAACCTCCCGGCCATGATCGACCTGGTAAAAGACCTTGCAGTCGACGTGTCACTTGCCCCTGGTCCAGATAATCCCTTGCGACAGGTCATCATCAACACACATTCGCCGGGCGTGGTCCAGCTATGCGGAACGGAAGATCTGCTATTGGCAGACATACAGGTTATTTCTTCCGCAACGGGAAGGCCGACGAGGTCGCTAACTCTTCTTCCTTACAAGGGTAGCTGGAGACAAAGTGAGGGTGGGCCCTGGTTCGCAGAAGCCGATGTGGTTCCGTATCTCGTCTCGCCACCGGGGTCGCAACTGGCCCTGCCTATAGAACTGTCTCAACGACTGTGACGATCTCGAGTCGGACCGGCATGTTCATTGCGGAGGGTTCCTCCGACCAACCCTTGGCCGATCTCGTCGAGAATCTTCTCGTCTCGAAAGGAGTCGCAGTCAGAATCAGCAGCCCCGACTTCGCTTCGATTCCCGGGCTGTCCAGAGCCCTGCCAGCACGAATCAGCGCAGGCGTGCAGCTTCTGGGCTAGGAATCTGACATCCTGCTTATTCACCGGGATGCAGATAACCAGGGCCGTGAAGTCCGTCTTTCCGAAATCGAGCGCGCTTCCAGCTCCTGCGCGCCTTCGTCGATGGTTGTACCTATCATTCCGGTGCGCATGACCGAGGCCTGGCTACTGCTCGATGAAGTAGCGATTCGTACAGTGGCTGGTAACCCGCGAGGGCGCGTTCCGCTACCTCTGCCCAAAAGTCACGAGGTTGAAGGGGTGGCGGATCCGAAGGCCCTGCTGCGCGAATGTCTACTGAGCGCCGGTGAGGTTTCGGGACGCCGTCGGCAGACGCTGGCCAAGCGGTTCAACCAGCATCGCAGGGAGCTACTGAGCCGTCTGGAGCCCACCGGAGATATACAACTATTGACGAGCTGGCAGGAACTGCTGCGCAGTGTTGACTTCGTCTGCTCCCAGTTCGGCGGTCGGCCGTAGGTAATCTTCTACGTATGACACTTGCCCGCACCGAGCGCGCCGCACTTGCCGATCTGTTCGCCGAGTTGGGTCCCGACCAACCGACCCTGTGCGAGGGCTGGACCACCGCTGACCTGTTGGTGCATCTGCAGATCCGCGAGCGGCGGCCCGACGCTGCAATCGGCGTGTTCCTGCCGCCGCTGGCCGGCTGGACGGCCCGGGTGTCGGCGGAGTACCGGCAACGGCCGTGGGATGAGCAGATCCAGGCGCTGCGGTCCGGGCCGCCGGCGTACAGCCCGCTCGGTTGGGGCCCGGTCGACGACAAGGCCAACAGCATGGAGATGTTCATCCACCACGAGGACGCCCGGCGCGGACAGCCCGACTGGCAGCCTCGTGAGCTCGACGAACAAACCCGGGAGCAGCTGATCGCGTTGAGCACCTCGTTCCTCGCGCTTCGCGGCCTGCGCAAGGCTGGCATCCCGACCACCGCACGGCTGACCGACGAGCCGGGTAGGCCCCGCCCGATCGTGCTGGTTGCGGCCAAGACCCGCGAGGGGCTCGGCGAGCCGGCAGGCGGGGTGGTGATGAGCGGCGGCATTGCCGACATCCTGCTGTGGCTCAGCGGGCGCTCGGCGGTCGACATCGACTTCGACGGCGACGCCGCGGCGGTCGCTGCCGTGCAGGCGGCGGAGCGTGGTGTGTGAAGGACGGTAGGTTTTGACCCATGACGTCGCTTCTCGCCGGTCCGGCAGGTAGGGCAGGCCGACCGTTCGGGACCGTCCTGGCCGCCATGGTCACCCCGTTCAGCGCCTCTGGCGAGCTGGATCTCAAGGCCACGGCCGAGTTGGCGGTGAGGCTGGCCGACGAGGGCAACGACGGGCTGGTGGTCAACGGCACCACCGGTGAGTCGCCCACCACCACGGACTCGGAGAAGTCGGCCGTGGTGCGCGCGGTGGTGGAGGCGGTCGGCACGCGCATCACCGTGGTGGCCGGGGTCGGCACGTACGACACCGCGCATTCCGTGCGTCTGGCCAAGGAGGCCGAGCTCTCGGGCGCGCACGGCACTCTCGTCGTCACGCCGTACTACTCGCGGCCGCAACAGGACGGCCTGCTGGCCCATTTCGCGGCCGTCGCGGACGCGACCGAACTGCCGGTGATGCTGTACGACATCCCGCCCCGCTCGGTGGTCGCCATCGCTCCGGACACCCTGCTGCGGCTGGCGGAGCACCCGCGCATCACCGCCGTCAAGGACGCCAAGGGCGACTTCCTCGCCGGCTCCCAGGTGATGGCCGATTCCGACCTCGCCTTCTACTCCGGCGACGACCCGCTGACGCTGCCGTGGATGAGCGTCGGCGCCGTCGGCGTGGTCAGCATCATCTCGCACGTCGTCGGCCCGCACGTCCGGGCGCTGGTCGACAGTGCCGAGGCCGGCGACTACGCCCGCGCCCGGACGATCCACGAGGCGCTGCTCCCAGCGCACCTCGCCATGTCCCGAACCGGAGGCGGAGCCGGCCTGGTGTTCGCCAAGGCCGCGCTGCGGCTTGCCGGTGTGGAGGTGGGCGATCCCCGCCTCCCGCAAATCCCGGCCACCTCCGAACAAACTGCGCTGATAGCGCGCGACCTCGAAGAAATCAGGGCTCTGCAATGACAGGAACCGCTTCACCCGCAACGAGCAAGGCCATCCCGCCGCCCCGCCTGCCGAAGGGCGCCCTGCGGGTCGTCGCCCTCGGCGGCATCGGCGAGATCGGCCGCAACATGACCGTGTACGAGTACGACGGACGGCTGCTGGTCGTCGACTGCGGGGTGCTGTTCCCCGAGGACGCCCAGCCCGGCGTCGATCTGATCCTGCCGGACCTGCGCCTGGTCGAGGACCGGGTCGACGACATCGACGCGGTCGTCATCACCCACGGCCACGAGGACCACATCGGCGCATTGCCGTGGCTGCTGCGACTGCGCAAGGACCTGCCGGTCATCGGCGCCAAGTTCTCCCTCGCGCTGATCGCCGCGAAGTGCCGCGAGCACCGGATCACCCCGAAGCTCGAGGTGGTTGTCGAGGGTGAGCGGCGTAGGGCCGGCGCCTGGGATCTGGAGTTCTTCGCGGTCAACCACTCCATCCCCGATGCGCTCGCCGTCGGCATCCGGACGCCCGCCGGCACCGTGCTGCACACCGGCGACATCAAGCTCGACCAGCTGCCGCTGGACGGCCGACTGACCGACCTGGGGGGTTTCTCCCGGCTGGGCGACGAGGGCGTGGACCTGTTCCTGGTCGACTCCACCAACGCCGAGGTGCCCGGATTCGTCGCCCCGGAGCGCGAGATCGGGCCGGTGCTGGACAACTACATTCGCTCCGCCAGGCAGCGGGTGATCGTCGCCAGCTTCGCCTCGCACGTCCACCGCGTGCAGCAGATGCTCGATGCCGCCCAGAACCACGGCCGGAAGGTGGCCTTCGTCGGCCGGTCGATGGTGCGGAACATGCAGATCGCGCAGGAGTTGGGTCTGCTGACCGTGCCGGACGGGTTGGTCCGCTCGCTGGACAAGGTGCTGGAGCTGCCGCCCGAACAGGTACTGCTGATCTCCACCGGGTCGCAGGGCGAGCCGCTGTCAGCGCTGTCCCGGATGTCGCGCGGCGAGCACCGCCAGGTGAACCTCATCCAGGGCGACACCGTCATCCTGGCCAGCTCGATGATCCCGGGCAACGAGACCAGCGTGTTCACCGTCATCAACGAGTTGGCCAGGGCGGGCGTCACCGTGGTGCACCAGGGCGTGGCGAAGGTGCACGTCTCGGGTCACGCGTCCGCCGGCGAGCTGCTGTTCCTCTACAACGCGGTGCGCCCGAAGAACGTCATCCCGGTGCACGGTGAATGGCGCCACCTTCGGGCGCAGGCCCGGCTCGCGGTGATGGCCGGCGTGCCGGCGGATCGCGTGGTACTTGCGCCGGACGGCACCGTGGTCGACCTGATCGACGGCCGGGCCCGCATCTCCGGGCACATCGACGTCGGCATGGTCTACGTCGCCGGCGCCGCCGTCGGCGACGTCGGGGAGAACACGCTGTCCGACCGGCTGATCCTGGGTGAGGGCGGTTTCATCGCCATCACCGTGGCGATCGACGCCCACACCGGCCGCGCCGTGGCCTCACCCACCATCTCCGGCCGCGGCTTCTCCGACGACCCGAACGCGCTCGCCAAGGTGGTGCCGCTGGTCGAGGCGGAGCTGGCCCAGCTCGAGGCCGACGGCGTCACCGACCCGCACCGGGTCGCCCAGCAGGTGCGCCGGATCGTCGGACGCTGGGTCGGGGATGTGTACCGCCGCCGGCCAATGATCGTCCCGACGGTTCTGGCGGTCTAGGTGATCTACCACCTGACCTTTGCCAGCGACTGGGACGCGGCCACCACGGTGGGCAGCTACACGGTGTCCGGCCGCGGCATGACGCTGGAGTCGGAAGGGTTCCTGCATTTCTCCTACGCGAGCCAGCTGCCCGGCACTGCCGGCCGGTTCTGGCGGAACCCGGAGGAGCCGCTGGTGTTGCTCACCGTCGACCCGCAGCTGCTCGACCGGCCTGTCGTGGATGAGAACACCAGTGGCGGGACGGAGCTCTACCCGCACCTCTACGGGCCGTTGCCGGTCGCCGCGGTGGTGCGCGCGCAGCCGGTGGACGTCGGCCCGGACGGCGTGCCGGTGCTGCCGGAGCTGTCGGACTGACGTGGACGAGGGCCAGGACGGTTCGGTCAGGATTCGTAGTGGAACCGGGCAGAGACAACGGTGATGTCGTCGTCAGGCTCGACCCGGTACACCAGTCGATGTTCCTGATCGATACGCCGCGACCACAGACCGGCGAGATTGCCGCGCAACCGTTCTGGTTTTCCGATACCCGCGATGGGGTCGACTTCGATGGCAGCCACCAACCTCTGCACCCGAGCAAGCTTCGTTCGGTCATGGTGTGCCCAGTGACTGACGTCAAGCTCGACTGCGCGGGTGTAACGAACAGTCACAGAGTGGACAGGTCCAGCTCGGCCGTCTCGCCTCGGTCAGCCTGCGCGACTGACGCTTCCAGATGCGCCCGGTTGGCAGCATCCGCTGTGAGGTATTCGGTTTCCACCATCGCGTCGTAATCGGCCTTGCTGATCAGGACAGCGTTCCCGGCCTTGCCGACGATCTCCACCGGTTCGTGGTCCTCGACTACCCGAGCCAACAATGGAAACAGGGTGCGCCGGGCTTCGGTCGCGCTGATTGCGGTCACAGGAGTGCCTTTCCAATACATGTTGCCGGGAAGTACACAGCTGATGGGGTGGTACCAGATAGCGTACCGCCTGGTATCCTCTTAAGGGCCGGTGTAGCTGCTCACCGTCGACCCGCGGCCGTCCGCGTCAGGTCGGTGCACCCGGGTTTGCTGATGGAGCACACTCACAGCGGTGAACGTTCAGGTGCTCTTCATCGACTCCTTTCCACTCGACGCGAGTGACGGCAAACTCGGCACCTTCGACATGAGCGCCGTTCCCGACGTCGGCGAGAGCGTGACGATCAAGGGTGCCGACTACGTGGTCATGTCCAGACGGTGGAAGCCAGGCAAGTTGCTCACCTCGGTCACGATCAACGTCCGCAGGAGCTGATCGCGCCCGCTTCCGGCCGCTCTAGTAGCGTCCGGACCCCTCCGGGTCGTAGGCAATGCGGTAACCCCGCTTGACCAGCGTCTGGATCAGTTGTGGATTACCCAATGCCGTGCGGAGCCGGCCGATGGCCATCTCCACCGCGTGCTCGTCGGCGCTGCCGCCCGGCAGCGCCGAAGCCAGGTCGGCCCGGCTGATCACCTGACCGGGATGGGCGGTGAGCCGGCGGAGCAACGTCATCGCCGTCGGCGGCAGCGGCAGGTACCGACCATCCACCAGTACACCGTGCCCGCGGATCTCCATTGTCTGGCCGGCCGCGAGGAGCCGCCGGGTACGGGCGCGGGGGAGCGCATCAGCGACCGTGCGGACCAGCGAGCCCAGCCGGGCCCGGTCGGGTTGCAGCACCGGAATGCCCGCCCGGTCCAGCGGTGCCGCGGTCACCGGCCCGACGGCCATGGTCACCACGTCGTGATCGTGCGCCGCCAGGAGCTCGCGGGAGATGCCGAGCCGCTCCGCCGTCTGCAGGTAGCTGACCGCCGCGGGCGCGCTGGTGAAGGTCACCGCGTCCAGGCTGCGTTCGACCACCGCCCGGCAGATCTTCTCCAGCGGTCCCAGTCGCCGCGGCGGCTGCCACCGGTACACCTGGATCTCCACCACGGCCGCCCCGGCGGCCTGCAACGCCTCCACGACGTCGGGAAGAGGTTCGCCGTGCTGCTGGATGGCCACCCGGCGTCCCCGCAGGTCCATCGTGAGCAGTCGTTCCAGCACCTCGGTGGAGGACTCCGACGCCGGTGACCACTCGCCGGTCAGCCCGGCGGCCCGCATCGCGCCCCGGGCTTTCGGCCCGCGGGCCAGCAGTGTCGCCCGGCTCAGGCAGGCCAACAGGTTCTCGCCCAATCCCCAGCCGTCGGCGGCCTCCACCCAGCCGCGGAAACCGATACCGGTGGTCGCCACCATCACGTCAGGGGGCTGCGCCAGGCAGGCCAGCGTGACCCTGCGCAACGCCTCGTCGTCCTCGACCGGCACGATCTGGATGGCCGGGCCGTACATGACGGTTGCGCCGCGGCGCTCCAGCGCCGCGCCGAATTCCTCGCGGCGCCGGGCCGCGGTGATGCCGACGGTGAAACCGGTCAGCGGTCCCACCACGCAGGCCTGGGGCCGCTCCGGAGGTTGCACCCGTCCAGCTTTCCCCGCGCTGGTCACCCCGGTGATTCCGTTGTGTGAACCCGTTGCTACGAAACACCTTGGAGGTCGATGCGCCTTTGGCGTCGCGGACAGCGGCGCACAGGCGGAATGGCGCCACTGTGCGGAAGATTTAACGTAGCGGCCGTATGGGTGTGACGATGGCGGCGCCGCCGGGTGGTGTCGTGAGCCGGTGCATCCCGCCACGCTGACGCACTGCCCGTACTGCTCGCTGCAGTGCGGTGTGGCGATGATGACCGGCCGCGGGCCGGCCACCCTGGTGCCGCAGGACGACTTCCCCACCAATCTCGGTGGTCTGTGCTCCAAGGGCTGGACGGCGACCAGCCTGCTCGACCACCCCGACCGGCTGCTGACACCACTTGTCCGCAGCGTGCCCGGCGACCGCCGCAGCGCGTTGCGCGAGGCCACCTGGGACGAGGCGCTGGACGTCATCGCCGACGGCATCACCGCCTTGCAGCAGCGGTACGGGCCCGACGCGATCGGCTGCTTCGGCGGCGGCGGTCTGACGAACGAGAAGGCATACCAGTTCGGGAAGTTCGCCCGCGTGGCGCTGCGCACCTCGGCCATCGACTACAACGGCCGGTTCTGCATGTCCTCGTCCGCGACCGCCGGGAACCGGGCTTTCGGGATCGACCGCGGCCTGCCGTTCCCACTGTCGGACATCGCCGACACCCGGGCGCTGCTGCTGGTGGGCGGCAATCCGGCGGAGACCATGCCGCCGGCCATGCAGTTCTTCGACGCCGGACGCGGGAACGGCGCCATCCACATGGTCGTCGATCCCCGGCGCACCGCCACCGCCGCGGGTTCGGCGATTCACCTCGCGCCTCGGCCAGGCACCGACCTGGCGCTGGCCAACGGCCTGCTACACCTGGCGATCAAGGAGAACCTGATCGACCAGGCCTACATCGACGCCCGGACCACCGGCTTCGTAGCCGTCCGGGCAGCCGTGGCGGCCTTCTGGCCGGACCGTGTCGAGCGGATCACCGGTGTGCCGGTGGCCCAGTTGCAGCAGGTCATCCGGACCCTGGCCCAGGCGCCGTCGGCGATGATCCTGACCGCCCGCGGCGCCGAGCAGCACCGCAACGGCACCGATACCGCCCAGGCGTACGTCAATCTCGCGCTCGCGCTGGGTCTACCCGGCCGGCCCGCCTCCGGGTACGGCACCATCACCGGCCAGGGCAATGGCCAGGGCGGCCGGGAGCACGGCCAGAAGGCCGACCAGCTGCCGGGCTACCGGAAGCTTGCCGACCCGGCCGACCGCGCCCACGTGGCGGCGGTCTGGGGCATCGAACCGGACGAACTCCCGCGACCGGGCCTGTCCGCCTTCGAGATGATCGACCGGATGGGCACCGAGGGGGGAGTCCGCGCGCTGCTGGTGCTGGCGTCGAACATCGTGGTGTCCGCCCCCGACGCCAACCGGGTTGCCGCCCGGCTCGCCGCACTGGACCTGCTGGTGGTATCCGACATCTTCCTGTCCGAGACCGCGGCGCTCGCCGACGTCGTCCTGCCCACCGCCCAGTGGGCCGAGGAGGACGGCACGATGACCAACCTCGAGGGCCGGGTGATCCGCCGCCGCCAGGCGCTGCCGCCGCCCGACGGCGTCCTCGACGACCTGCAGGCGCTGGCCGCCATCGCCGCGAGACTAGGCCGTGGACAGTATTTCTCGACAGACCCGCAGACAGTGTTCGACGAGCTGCGGCGGGCCAGCGCCGGTGGGATCGCCGACTACTCGGGCATCAGCTACGAGCGGATCGACGCCGAGCAGGGGGTGTTCTGGCCCTGCCCCGGTATCGGGCATCCCGGCACTCCACGGTTGTTCGCCGACCGCTTCCCCACGCCCAGCGGGCGCGCCGCCTTTCTACCGGTGGACTACAACGAGCCGCCCGAGGTGCCGGACCGGCGCTACCCGTACGTGCTGACCACCGGGCGGACCATGGCGCAGTACCAGAGCGGCAACCAGACCCGGCGCGTCGGCGCGTTGACCCACGACGGCCCGACCGTGCAGCTGCACCCGGACCTGGCCCGCGGCCTGGGCGTCGGGATGCACGACATCGTCGCCGTTCGCACCCGCCGCGGCCGCGCGCATTTCCGCGCGGTGGTGAACGACAACATCCGCGTCGACACGCTTTTCGTGCCGTTTCACTACGGCGGCGCGTCGAGCGCGAACGCGCTGACCGACGCCAGCCTGGACCCGTCGTCCCGGATGCCGGAGTTCAAGGCGTGTGCCGCGAGCGCCGAACGCATCGGCGGCCCCGACGACGACCACCTGCTGACCACCCGGCCTGCGGTGCTGATCACCCGGCCCGTCATCCTGCCCAGTCCCGCCGATCCGCAGCCGCCAGACACCCCCGCCCGCCGCACCACCGCGCCGCCCTCGCGGCGTGCCCAATGGAAGGACATCCACATGCCCAGCATCAACCGCTTCCTCCAGGGGATCTTTCCCTTCACGGGACTCGGGATCGACAAGCCGGCCCCGCTCGTCGACAGCCCGTCGTACCTGGTGCCGGACGGATCGGTGGCCCAGACGCTGTACCTGCGCGGCGGCAACACGACCGACGAGCTGATCATCGTGGTGCTGATGAAGGACGGCGTGCCGATGCGGTACTTCCCCATCGGCGCCAAGAGCGATGTGCACGTGCCGCTGCGGGTGGTGGAGGACATCGAGTCCGGGTCGGCCGTCGAACTGCACGTCAGTGCGCCGGTCGGCGTGACCGGCTGGGTCGTGCTGGACGTCGGCCTGGTGGAGATCTGATGACGGCGACGCTCAGCCGGCCGCCCGAATCCGATCCGCTGGCGCCGATTGCGCGCCGGCTGGTGGTGGTCGGCAACGGCATGGCCGGCGCGCGGGCGGTCGAGGAGATCCTGGAACGTGCTGCGGCCGGCCAATTCTCGATCACCATGTTCGGCGACGAGCCCTATGGCAACTACAACCGGATCATGCTCTCGCACGTGCTGTCGGGCGAGGAGAGCGATCAGGACATCTACCTCAACACCCTGCAGTGGTACCTGGACAACGACATCACCCTGCATGCCGGCTGGAGGGTGGTCCGCATCGACCGGTTCGCCAAGTTGGTGCATGCCGTCGACAGCCGGACCGGCGAGCGCAGTACCACGCCCTACGACGTGCTGATCATCGCCACCGGGAGCAATTCCTTCATGCCCTCGATGGAGGGTTTGTGGGCCGGGACGGACGGCACGGTGGGCACCGGCCCGCTCAAGCAGGGTGTCTTCGCCTTCCGGACGATCGACGACACCCGGGCGATGGTGGAGTACGCGCAGCACGAGCACCACCGCAGGGCCGTCGTCATCGGCGGTGGTCTGCTGGGGCTGGAAGCCGCCCGCGGCCTGCAGAGTCACGGGCTGCAGGTCGATGTCGTGCATGCCGGGGGTCATCTGATGAACGCCCAGGTGGGCCCGCAGGCGGGGGAGATCCTGCGGCAGAGCGTCGAGCAGCTCGGCATCGAGGTGCACCTGAAAGCGCGGACCACGGCCATTCTGGGGGACTCGGAGGTCACCGGCATCTGGCTGCTCGAGCACCCGGCGATCGACTGCGACATGGTGGTGGTGGCCGCCGGCATCAGGCCCAACGTCGAGCTGGCGGTGACCAGCGGGTTCACCGTGGAGCGGGCCATCGTCGTCGACGACCAGATGCGCACCATGGACGACGACGACGTCTATGCCGTCGGGGAGTGCGTCCAGCACCGCGGTGAGGTCTACGGGCTGGTCGCGCCGCTGTGGGAGCAGGCCGTCGTACTGGCCGACCACCTCACCGGCTCCGATCCCGACGCTGCGTACCACGGTTCCCGGACCGCCACCAAGCTCAAGGTGGCCGGCGTGGACGTGGCCTCCATGGGCCTGCAGGGGCCCGAGCGGGCCAGCGACGAACACCTGATCTTCTCGGAGCCGAAGAAGGGCGTTTTCAAGTCGCTGGTGATCCGGGACGAGAAGCTGGTCGGCGCCACGGTTCTCGGCGATACCTCGAAGGTCGCGTTCCTGATGCAGGCGTTCGACCGCGGGCTGCCACTGCCGGCCGAGCGGCTGGAGATGATGTTCAACCTGGGCACGCCTGCAGCGGAGGTGGGCGCCGCCGAGCTCGCCGACGACGCGCAGGTCTGCAACTGCAACGGCGTCAGCAAGGCCGCCCTGGTGCACGCCGTCGAGGGCGGCTGCAAGTCGGTGGCCGCGGTGATGGACAAGACCAGGGCCGGCAAGGGCTGCGGATCGTGCAAGACGCTGGTCTGCCAGATCGTGGAGTGGGCGGCCGGCGACGCCGTGCAGGTCGACCCGTCGGCCAACTGGTACGTCCCCGGCATTCCGATGGACAAGCCGGAGCTGATGGCGGCGATCCGGGAGCAGGGCCTGCGCTCGGTGTCGTCGGTCTTCGCCGCCCTCGGGCCCGACGGTGCGGAGGACGCGAAGTCGAAGATGGGGCTGGCGTCACTGCTGGACATGATGTGGAACGAGCAGTACATCGACGAGAAGGACGCCCGGTTCATCAACGACCGGGTGCACGCCAACATCCAGAAGGACGGCACCTTCTCGGTGGTGCCGCAGATGAAGGGCGGGGTGACCTCCGTCGACCAGCTGCGCCGGATCGCCGACGTCGCCGAGAAGCACGCCATCCCGATGATCAAGCTCACCGGCGGCCAGCGGATCGACCTGCTGGGCGTGCCGAAGGAGAAGCTGCCGGAGGTCTGGGCCGACCTGGACATGCCGTCCGGCTACGCCTACGGCAAGAGCTTCCGCACGGTGAAAACCTGCGTGGGCAAGGAGTTCTGCCGGTTCGGTGTGGGTGATTCCACCAAGCTGGGCATCGACATCGAGGGCACCTTCCAGGGGCTGACCTCACCGGCGAAGTTGAAGTTGGCGGTCTCCGGGTGCCCGCGCAACTGCGCGGAGTCCATGGTCAAGGACGTGGGCGTGGTGGCCATCGAGGGCGGCCGCTGGGAGATCTACATCGGCGGCGCGGCCGGGGCGCACATCCGCAAGGGTGACGTGCTCGCGACGGTGGACTCGCCGGAGGAGGTGATCACCCTGACCGGGCGGTTCATGCAGTACTACCGGGAGAACGCGAAGTGGCTGGAGCGCACCTACGCGTTCGTGCCGCGGATCGGGCTGGAGGTCATCAAGGCGATCGTGGTGGACGACAGCGAGGGCATCGCCGAACGTCTGGACGCCGGGATGGCGCAATCAATTGCGGCGTATCGCGATCCCTGGCGGGATGGTGCGGATCCGGTGACCCCGGGGCAGTTCCGGACCGCTCTACCGCTGGAGGTCTTGCCGCGGGTGCCGATCCGATGACCAGCACACTGGGTATCTCGCTCGGCCCGCTGGAGCAGATCCCGATGGGGGAGGGGCGCGCCTTCGACGTCCAGGGCCGGCAGGTCGCCGTGTTCCGGCTGCGTGGTGGCGGGCTTCATGCGGTGGCGGCGGTCTGCCCGCACCGCGGCGGCCCGCTGGCCGACGGTCAGGTCGACGGCTCCATCGTGCTGTGTCCGCTGCACATGAACGCCTACCGGCTCGCCGACGGCTGTTCCGTCACCGGCCAGCCGCCGCTGGACGTCTGGTCGGTGACCGTGGACGAGAGCGGGTCGATCGTCGTCTCGGCGCAACCGGTGCCGCCGGCCACGCCATGACGCACAGCCTGCTGCCCCTGCATCTGTCGATCAGCGGGCGGCTGGTCGTGGTCGTCGGCGGCGGACCGGTCGCCTGGCGCAAGGCCGCCGCCGTCCTGGACAGCGCGGCCGTGGTCCGGGTGGTCGCGCCGTACCTCTGCGATGAGTTCGCCGAGGCGGAGCAGGCAGGTGTGGTCGATTGGCACCAGCGGGAGTACGCACCGGGCGATCTGGCCGGCGCCTGGCTGGCCTTCGCCGCGACGGGCGACACCGCTACCGACACCGCGATCGAACGGGAAGCCGAGTCGCGGCAGCTGTTCTGCGTTCGTGCCTCGCCGCCGCGGGATGGCAGCGGCGCCGGGACGAGGTCTCCGGCGGTACTCCGGCGCGGCGCTGTCACGGTGGGCGTCTCGACGTCCGACGGCGCCGACCCGCGTCGGGCGATGGCCGTCCGGGACGCGGTGGGCTGGGCGCTGGACAGCGGCCGGATCTCGTTGCGGCGCAGGCGTTCTGGTGTCGGCCGGGTAACCCTGGTCGGCGGTGGTCCCGGGCCGGGGGACCTGCTGACGCTGCGCGGCCGACTTGCACTGGCCGAGGCGGACGTGGTGGTGGTGGATCGGTTGGCGCCACGGGAGGTGCTCGACGAGCTCGGCGCCGACGTACTGGTGCTGGAGGTCGGCAAGTCGCCCGGACACCATGCCGCGCCGCAGAGTGAAATCAACCAGATACTGGTGGACCACGCCCTGGCCGGGTCGCACGTGGTCCGGCTGAAGGGCGGCGACCCGTTCGTCTTCGGTCGCGGTGGCGAGGAGGTCGCCGCCTGCCGGGCGTCGGGCGTGCAGGTGTCGGTCGTCCCCGGGGTGTCCAGCGCCTTCGCGGTTCCGCTGGCAGCCGGCATTCCGGTCACCCACCGCGGGATCGCCCGCCAGGTCACGGTTCTCACCGGCCATGACCAGGACGGCCTGGTGCAGGCGAACTGGTCGGCGCTGGCCGGGGCCGGCGGCACGCTGGTCGTGCTGATGGGGGTGGCTGCGCTGCCGGAGATCGCCGCCGGGCTGCTGGGCGCCGGCATGGCGCCCGCCACCCCGGTCGCCATCGTCGAGGACGGCGCCTCGCCGACGCAGCGGGTCACCACCGGTCGTCTCGACGACATCACCGAACTGGCGGGGCGACGACAGGTTCGGTCGCCGGCTGTGATCGTCATCGGGTCGGTCGCCGAATTCGCCGATGGCTATATCTGAACGAGTGTGCCGGCGCAGCCGCACAATCCGTGCCGCGCGAGTGTGCGGACATCGTTACACGCCCGGAAACATAGCCGAACGCGGGCGAAACGCCCGGTCCTTATTTTCACCACCAAGCAATGTCAATCCGCCAGAAGGAGACTGCCTTGTCCACTACTCAGACGGCGCGCGATCAGGGGCCGGCTCCGGCCACCCGCGGCAAGAGATGGATCACCGATTGGCGGCCGGAGGATCTGGACTTCTGGAACAACGGCGGCGACAAGATCGCCCGCCGCAACCTATGGTTCT
>CAXSEW010000037.1:0-14451 GCA_964236185.1 uncultured Nakamurella sp.
ACACCGTGTCGATGGCCGGCGCGCATGTCAAGACGAAGGTCACCGTCACCTCGGCTGCCAAGACCGTCGGTGAACTGCTGACCCAGCAGGGCATCAAGCTCGGCGTCAACGATCGGGTTTCCCCCGCTGTCGGGACACCGCTGACCGATGGCGTGGCCGTCTCCGTCCGCACCCTGCCGACCGTGGTCATCGCCGACGGCGCCGGAAAGGCCGCCACCAAGGTCTCCGACCTCGGAACCGTCAGTGACCTGCTGAAAAGCCAGCACATCACGGTGGGCAAGGACGACGTGGTGAGCCCGGCGCTGACCACGCCCCTCGAGCAGGGCCTGCGGGTGACCATCACCCGTGTCGGATTTCAGTTGACCACCAAGACCCAGGTGGTCGGCCAGCCCGCGGATCAGACTGTCGACGACGATTCGATGGATCAGGGCACCTCGGCAGTCACCCTGCAGGGCCACGCCGGCGCCATCCAGCTGACCTATCGCACGAAGCTGGTGAACGGCAAGCCAGGTGCGGTGCAGGAGATCGGGCGCAAGACCGTGAAGAGCGCCGTCGCCACCATCACGCACGTCGGTACCTACGTCGCCCCCGTTGTGGTGCAGCCGGACCCGACCACGCAGGAACCGACGACGGAGCAGCAGTCGACCCAGGAGAGCAGCGAGCCGCAGTCGACGACCGAGCAGCAGCCGATGAGCGAGCAGTCGACCAGCGAGCAGTCGAGCAGCGAGCAGCAGTCGACCAGCAAGCAGTCGACGACCTCGCAGCAGCAGGAGTCGACCCCGGCACCCTCGACCACGTCGAGCCAGCCGGCGCCGACCACGTCGGCCGCACCGGTCCCCAGCTCGGGTGGGTCGGGTGTCAACTGGGATGCCATCGCAAAATGCGAATCGACCAATAATTGGTCGATCAATACCGGCAACGGTTATTACGGCGGATTACAGTTCGACGAGGGCACCTGGCTCAGCAACGGTGGCGGCCAATATGCCGACCGCGCTGACCATGCCACGCGGCAGCAGCAGATCGCCATCGCCGACAGGGTTTATGCCTCACGCGGTCTCGAGCCCTGGGCGTGTGGCTACGCGGCCGGCGGTTGAGCGCTTGCCGTTGGTGAGACGGGTGAAACTCGATTGAACTGACGGCGCGACATGCCCAACGGGCAGGACCGGTGCAATGTGCGCCGGTGCTGCCCGTTCAGCAGCTCAACGGACCGTTGGTATTCGCTGTGACGTAGTCCTCGGATCACGGGCGACTGATGCCATTGCGGGTCGGTTTCATCTTCGTTAATGTTCTGTGATAACAGGTCCGAAAACGCAGGTTGACGATTCGCCGCTACCTGGAATAGCTGATGACCGTAGTAGGGCCGGATATCGGCTCGCCGGCGGTAGTGATGTGCAAACCCTCGACAAGACGGATGTGACGTGACCAAGACCTCGCCCAGCGATGACCGGCCAGAGCTGACCGAATCGGAGTGGATACGGGATCTCGCAACGCCGTCGGCGTTGGCAGCATCGGCCGGGGCAGCGGGAACTGAATCTCGGCCGTATTACAGCGCGCTGGCCGCCGCCGCCGATGTGCGCGAAGCGACTGGGCGGGCCGGCAGCCATCGTGCGCCGGAGCCAACCGTGGACGCGTACGCATCATCGACGACCACTGGACCGATTCCGCGGGTGTCCGCGGATCAGATCGACCACCTCATCCACCGTCTGGACCACGAGATCGGGACCACCGCCGAACTCACCGCCGGATCCACCTCGGCCGGGATCGACGCTCTGGAGGAGACCGATGAATCGGCTTTCGTAGAGTCCGAGCCGTCGTCGGGCGCCGAGCCGGCCGCACCCTTGCAGACCGGCGCTACGTCACCGAACTCAACCGCTGCCCGGAGCAAGGCGCGCAAACCCCTGCTCGTCCTTGCTGCCGCTGGACTGTGCGCGCTGACCATCGGCGGTGGGACGGTCGCCGCGATGAACAAGACGGTGTCCGTCGTGGTCGACGGGTCACCCAGGCAGATCACCACGCTGTCCAGTTCGGTGTCCGGCGCCCTGGCTGCTGCCGGCATCTCGCCCGGCGCCCACGATGCCGTGGCGCCCGACGTGCACGCCGCCATCTCCGACGGCTCCACCGTTGTGGTGGATCGCGGCCGGCTGCTGACGTTGACCGTCGACGGCAAGCAGCGAGAGGTGTGGACCACGGCCCGAACCGTCGACGACGCCCTGACGCAACTGGGGGCCGGCTCGGTACTGAGCCTGTCGGCGAACCGGTCACGGCAGATTCCGCTGGACGGCCTGGCCGTCACCGCCACCACCGTGCATACCGTCCGGATTGCAGTTGCCGGCCAGCCGGCCATCTCATCGACATCGGCTGCCACCACGGTCGGTCAGTTGCTCGCGGCCGAGCACATCAGCCTCGGCGCGCAGGATCGGGTCAGGCCGTCGGTCACCACACCCTTGTCCGACGGCGTGACGGTCAGCGTCGACTGGGTCGCCGTCACCTCCGCGACGACCACCCAGGTACTGCCGCAGCCGGCCGCCAAGACCGTGAACGATGCGGCGCTGGCCAAGGGCACCACGAAGGTGGTCGAGCCCGGCCGCGCCGGTAGCCAGACCATCAGCTACCAGGTGACCATGGTGAACAGCCGGCAGACGGTGAAGCGCGAGGTGGCCAGGAAGACGGTGGTCGCGCCGCTCGCGACGGTGACCCACGTCGGCACCAAGGCACCGGCGGCCCGGATCACTCCGGCGGCCCCGATCGCGCCGAAGACCACCTTCACCTACAGCGGGTCCGAGGTCTTCACCAACGACACCAGCTTCGGCGTCAACTGGGACGGGCTGGCGATGTGCGAATCGACGCACAACCCGAAAGCGATCAACGCCAACCCTTCCGCCGGACTACCCACTTACGGCATGTTCCAGTTCGACCTGCCGACGTGGGCATCGGTGGGTGGTTCCGGCAACCCGATCGACGCCTCGCCGCAGCAGCAGCTGATGCGGGCGAAACTGCTGTACCAGTCCCGTGGTCTCGAGCCCTGGGCCTGCCGGGACGCCGCCCACTGACCCACCTCGGGCGATCTGATCTGCTCCGGTCGGCACAGGGGGTCGGCGGGCCGGGGCCAGACGAGGTGCATCGGCCCGCCGACGTCCGGCCCGTTGCCCGCGGATGATGTTCCACTTGTCGCGGCATGGCGTGTGAGGATGGAAGCCGTGACTAACAGCGCAGCGCATCTCCGGCGGTCGCCGGGGGAGGCCCGCGCTGCTGACGTCGGCGGCGCCGAGTTGATGGCCGCCGATCTGGGGGCTTCGGTACCGCTTGATACGGTCCGGCCGGGAACCCTGCTCGGCGCCGCGGAGGTACGCCGGCTGGCGGCCCAGCTCGACCTGCGACCGACCAAGAGTCTGGGCCAGAACTTCGTCCACGACGCGAACACCGTGCGGCGGATCGCGGCCGCGGCCAAGCTGGATCCGGCCGCGCACGTGTTGGAGATCGGTCCCGGGCTCGGGTCGCTGACCCTCGCGCTGCTCGAGGTGGCCAGCACAGTGACCGCCGTCGAGATCGATGCCCGGCTCGCCGACCTGCTGCCGGTCACCGTCGCGGCGCACGCCCCGGACCGAGCGGGCGACCTGACCGTGGTCACCGCCGACGCCCTGCAGCTGTGCGCCGCGGACATCCCGGGCGAGCCGACCGCGCTGGTCGCCAACCTGCCCTACAACGTCGCGGTACCGGTGCTGTTGCACCTGCTGGCCGAGCTGCCCTCGCTCGGCAGCATCCTGGTGATGGTGCAGGCCGAGGTGGCCGACCGGCTGGCCGCGCCGCCCGGTTCCCGCACCTACGGCTCGCCGAGCGCGAAAGCGGCCTGGTACGGCACGACGAAGCGGGCCGGCGCGATCGGCCGTTCGGTGTTCTGGCCGGTACCCGGAGTTGATTCCGCCCTGGTCGCCATCGATCGGCACGCGGTACCCCGCGACGGCGACCGGCGGGCGGTGTTCGCCGTCATCGACGCGTCATTCGCCCAGCGCCGCAAGACGTTGCGGGCCGCCCTGGCCGGTTGGGCCGGGTCGCCGGTGCGCGCCGAGGAGATCCTGCGGGCGGCCGGAGTGGACCCCGGTCTGCGCGGCGAGATGCTCGACGTCGAAGCCTTCGCACGCATCGCCACCGCTGCAGCATCAGCAGCGCACGATACCGTCGACGACCGGGCGGCCGGCGGATGACCCGGCGTCTGCACCAGTCGACGGGGCCGGTCCGCGTCCGGGTGCCGGGCAAGATCAACCTGCACTTGTCCGTCGGTGACCTGCGGGAAGATGGCTTCCACGACCTGGTGACCGTCTTCCACGCGGTCGACCTGTTCGACGAACTGGTGATCAGCCCCTCCGATCGCAACGCCGTCCGCACCACCGGTCTGGCCGGAGCGCCGGCGGGTGCCAAGAACCTCGCCGCTGCGGCCGCCCGCCTGCTGGCCAAGCGCAGCAGGGCCGGCGGTCCGGTCGCCATCGACATCGAGAAGCAGATCCCGGTGGCCGGCGGCATGGCGGGCGGTAGCGCCGATGCGGCCGCCGCCCTGGTCGGCTGCGCAGCGCTCTGGGGACTGGAACTGAGCCGCGACCAGCTTGCCGAGATGGGTGCAGAACTCGGCTCCGACGTGCCGTTCGCGCTGACCGGCGGCACCGCTGTCGGCACCGGACGCGGTGAGCGATTGTCCCCGGTGCTGGCCCGGACGCCGCTGCACTGGGTGCTCGCGCTGTCCGAGGGGGGGCTGTCCACGCCGACCGTGTTCGCTGAACTGGACCGCATCCGCGCCACCGGGCAGCCGCCCCGGGTCGGCGGCGTGCAGGACATGTTGACGGCCCTGACCAGCGGTGACCCGGCCAAGGTGGCGAAAGCTCTCGGCAACGATCTGCAGGCCGCGGCGATCTCGCTGCAGCCGGGCCTGCGCCGCACGCTGCGCGCGGGTATTGCCGCCGGGGCGCTCGGCGGCGTGGTGTCCGGTTCCGGACCGACCGTGGCGCTGCTGTGTGCCGATCCGACCGGGGCGGCGCAGGTGGCCGCCGAGCTGGCCGGATCAGGTACCTGCCGCGCTGTTCGGATCGCCAGCGGTCCCGCGCCGGGCGCCAAAGTGGTGGGTTGACCCCTGCGCTTGCGCCGACGGCGGTTGCCGTCCCGAACCTGCCACCGAGCCACCGGAAATCTCGTGCCGCCGCCCGACGTTGTACCCCGCGGCGCCTCTTGGCGCCCGTCGACAAGAAGAAAGTTCGCTACCGATGGCCAACCTCGTCAACCTCGAATCGGTCACCGTCGTCCACGGTGTCCGACCGGTCCTGTCCGACGTTTCGCTCGGCGTGCAGACCGGCGACCGGATCGGCGTGCTGGGCCTCAACGGCTCCGGCAAGACCACGCTGCTCACGGTGCTGGCCGGTCTTGCGACGCCCGACACCGGCCGGGTGTCGAGGCTGCGCGGCGTCGGCATGGCGGTGGTCACCCAGTCCGATCGGCTGGAGCCGGGTGTCAGCGTTCGCGACATCGTGCTGCACACGTTCGGCGACGGCGACCACTCCTGGGCGTCCGACTCGTCGGTCCGCGGGATCCTGGACGGGCTGGGATTGGCCAGCATCGGACTGGAAACGCTGGTGGACAACCTCTCCGGCGGTGAGCGCCGACGGGTGGCGCTCGCTGCTGCGCTCGTCACCGATGCCGACCTGCTGGTCCTGGACGAACCCACCAACCACCTCGACATCGAGGGCGTGGCCTGGCTCGCCGACCACCTGCTGTCCCGCCGGTCCGCGCTGGTGGCGGTGACCCACGACCGCTGGTTCCTCGACGCAGTCGCCACCACCACCTGGGAAGTGGTGGATGGGGGTGTGCAGATCCGCGAAGGCGGTTATTCCGACTGGGTTTTCGCCCGGGCGGAGCGGCTGCGACTGGACCGCTCGGCCGAGGAGACGCGGAAGAACCTGGCGCGCAAGGAACTTGCCTGGCTGCGTCGCGGCGCGCCGGCCCGGACGTCCAAGCCCCGGTACCGCATCGAGGCGGCCGAGGCGCTGATCGCCGACGTCCCGGAACCGCGGAACACGGTGGAGCTGAACAGCTTCGCCCGCAAGCGGCTGGGTAAGGACGTGCTGGATCTCGAGGACGTCACTGCTACCGTGCCCACGGCCGAGGGTCCGCGACTGCTGCTCGACGACGTCACCTGGCGGATCGGGCCCGGCGACCGGATCGGGTTGGTCGGCATCAATGGCTCCGGCAAGTCGACGTTGCTACGGGTACTGGTCGGTGACCGGGAGATCGCGGCGGGCAGCCGCAAGGTCGGCAAGACGGTCAGCGTCGGGTACCTGTCGCAGGATGTCGTCGAACTGCCGCCGGAGCTGAGACTGCTGGAGGCCGTCACCGAGATCGCCGGCACGGTCAACCTGGGCGGGAAGGACATCTCGGCCGGCCAGCTGGCCGAGCGGTTCGGGTTCACCAACGAGCACCAGTGGACCCGGGTGGCGCAGCTGTCCGGCGGTGAGCGCCGCCGGCTGCAGCTGCTGCGCATCCTGATGGCCGAACCGAACGTCTTGATCCTGGACGAACCGACCAACGACCTGGACACCGACACCCTGGCGTCGCTGGAGGATCTGCTCGACTCCTGGCCCGGCACGATGATCGTGGTCAGTCACGACCGGTACCTGATCGAGCGCGTCACCGACGACGTGGTGGCGCTGCTGGGCAACGGCAAGATCACCCACCTGCCCGGCGGTATCACCGAATACCTACGCCGGCGTGCCGCAGTCACCGTCGGGTCGGTGTCCGATGCCTCCGCGGCGGGAAACGCCGGGCAACCGACGACGAACGGCGCAAAGCTCGACGCGGCGACCACCCGCACGCTGCGCAAGGAGATGCAGCGCTGGGAGAAGAAGTTGGAGTCCGTGGACCGCAAGCATCGCGAGGTGCAGGTGAAGCTCAGCACCGTCGGTGCCGATTACGCCGCCGCCGCGGAGCTGAACAAGCAACTGCAGGCGCTGGCCGGCGAGCGCGACGAGGCGGAGCTCAGCTGGATGAGTGCCGCCGAGGCGCTGGAGCAGGGCTGACCGACCGGGCGGCGCGATCGTCCGAGCAACGCTCGCCGCGTCCTGGCAACTGCTGCAGCGCATCCAGCTGATGCCAGGACGACCTGGGTGTTGCCAGGACAATCAGCTGGGGCGGGCGAGGCACCACGGAGCCTCGGTCTCAGGCCAGGAAGCGCAGCAGTTCGGTGGAGAACTCCACCGGCGAGCTGGCATGCGGCCGCTTTCCGCCGGCGATCGTGCACCGGCGGGCGTCCGGGATCGATGCGGCGATGAGATCGAACAGGGCCCGCTCGCCGATCTCGGCGGCGCTGCTGCACAGCACCAGCGTGGGTGCGGTGATGCCGGCCAGCGCATCCCACCAGGCCGGGTCGGCCTGGGCCAGTTGGTCCAGTACCGACTTGGCGCGGGAGAAGCCCTGCAGGTTCTGCCGCAGCTTGCCGCGCCGCAGGGTGGTCATCGCACCGGACAGCGCCATCCCCGGCGACATCCGGGCGCTGACCGGGGGACCGGACCGCGGCGGCGCCGTGGGCTCACAGAGCACCAGCCGACGGATCAGGTCTGGATGCGCCACGGCGAGACAGGCCGCCAGGTAGCCGCCGAACCCGTGACCGAGAAGATCGATCGGCTTCTCGCCCAGACTGGGCAGCATCAGCGACAGGTGATCAACGAAGGAGGCCAGGTCGGAGCCGGGCACCGGGTCGCTGCGCCCGCTGCCAGGCAGGTCGACCGCCACCAGTTCGCGGTCGGCCCGCACCAGCGGCGTCGTCAGGTGCTCGAAACAGGCAGCCGAGGATCCGAGATCGTGCAGCATGAGCACCGGAGTGCCGGTCCCGTTGGAGTAGACCCGAAGTTCGCGTTCGTCGATGAACAGATCGTGTACAGCGCTGTACGTCACGTGAGTCATCGTCCCCCGCCGCGGCCGTTCCGCCAAGAGCACCGAGCAGGACACGCCATGGCCGTCAATCCGCGGCGACCTGACGGAGCCCGGCGTCGCCCTCGTCGACGTGGTAGTCGGCGCCCACCGTGTCGTCGTCGCCGTCCCGGACCTTCATCGCCCGCAGCACCAGCGTCACCACCACGACCACGACCAGGTTGGCGACCAGCGCGACGATGCCGACGTAGATCTGGATGGGCGAGGTGCCGAACGGATGCCAACCCAAGATGTTTACGTTGGATAGCGCCAGCGCCGAACCGCCGAAGTGCTTCTTCCCGTTACCGGGGTTCGGGATCGTGTAGAGCAGGTACAGGCCCCAGGCCATGCCGACGGCCCAGCCGGCGATCAGCGCCCTGGAGTGCTGCCAGCGGGTGTACAGCGCAATGGCCACCGCCGGCAGCGTCTGCAGGATGATGACGCCGCCGATCAGCTGCAGGTCGATGGAGAACTGCGGATCGACGAAGAAGATGAACGCCACCGCGCCGAACTTGACCACCAGTGAGGCCCACTTCGCCTGTTTGGCTTCCTGCTTGGAGGTGGCGTCCTTGCGGATGTACTCCTTGTAGATGTTGCGCGTCCACAGGTTGGCCGCCGCGATCGACATGATCGCCGCCGGCACCAGCGCGCCGATACCGATTGCGGCGAAGGCGATCCCGGCGAACCAACCGGAGAACTGTCCCTGGAACAACGCCGGCACGATGGTGTTGGTGTCCAATTTGCCGGTGGCGTTGTTGAAGATCGGCTTGGTGCCGGCGGCGATGGCGACGTAACCGAGCAGCGCCAGCAGGCCGAGCAGGAACGAGTATGCCGGCAGCGCGATCATGTTCTTCTTGATCACGTTGCGTCCGCGGGAAGCCAGGATGCCGGTCGCCGAGTGCGGGTACAGGAACAGCGCCAGCGCCGAACCCAGGGCGAGGGTGGCGTACTGGAGCTGATTTTTCTGCGTGAGCAGGATGGAACCGGTGGCAGCCTTGCCGTCCTTCGGCGCGAACTTTGCGGCGGCAGTGTCGAAAATGTGGCTCCATCCGCCGAGCTTCGACGGCAGGTAGATGACGGCGACGATGATGACGAGGTAGATCAGCCCGTCCTTGACGAAGGCGATCAGCGCGGGGGCGCGCAGGCCGGACTGGAACGTGTAGAGCGCCAGCACCACGAAGGCGATGAACAGCGGTAGGTGCCCGATGAACCCGTGACCGTTGATGCCCATGGTCCGCAGCACCGATTCCAGGCCGACCAGCTGCAGCGCGATGTACGGCATGGTCGCGACGATGCCGGTGATCGCGATGATCAGCGCCAACGTCGGCGAGCCGTAGCGGCCGCGGACGAAGTCGGCCGGCGTGACGTAGCCCTTGGCCCGGGAGACCGACCAGAGCCGCAGCACCGGCAGGAAGACGATCGGGTACAGCACCACCGTGTAGGGCAGTGCGTAGAACCCGAGCGCCCCGGCGCCGAAGACCAGCGCCGGTACCGCGACGAAGGTGTACGCCGTGTAGAGGTCGCCGCCGACCAGGAACCAGGTCACCCAGCCGCCGAACTTGCGGCCGCCCAGTCCCCACTCGTCCAGGTGCTCCATGGTGTCGCCGGCTTTCCACCGACTGGCCAGGAAGCCCATCACGGCGACGCCCAGGAACAGCACCAGGAAGATGATGAATTCGGTGTAGTGGCCGGTCACTGGTCCCGCCCCTGCGTGGTGATGCCGTCGTCATCGGCGCTGACCGGCACCGGCGGCGGCAACGTGGTCGAGGACGGCGTCTTGGTCGCGGCGTAGACGATGGCCACGCAGGCCACGCCGACGAAGACGAAGGCCAGCTGGTACCAGTAGAAGAAGGGCAGGCCGAACAACCGCGGCCGGTCTTTGTTGAACCACGGCGTGATCAGCATCAGCAGCGGCAGCACCAGCAGCAGGTTCCACCAGCGCCAGATCAGGGCGTTCGGCCCCCGCGCTCCCGGCACCTGCTCGGCGGTGTGGGCACGGCCGGCGTCGCCGCCGGACGGAAAAGGACTCGATGGTGGCATTGCTGTCCTCCGGTCGGGCGCCGCGGCGATGCGGGACGTGATGGCCTGAACCGTAGGACTTCGATCTTGTGCACGCAAAGCGGGACGCGGCCATTACCCGGGGATTACCCCTGATGGGTCAATGCCGACAGCCGACGTCAGCCCCGGTAGGTGGTCGCGGCGAGTTCGTCGATCTGGTCGGCCGTCGGAGAACCGGCACCCTCGAACTGGGTGGCCAGGGCGCCGGCCACACATGCCCGCTGAACGGCCTGCCGGGCCGGGGTGCCGCTGGCCCAGGCCACCGCCAGCGCCCCGGCGAAGGCGTCGCCGGCACCGGTGGTGTCCACCGGAGTGACCCGCGGGGCGGGTATCTCGAAGTCTTCGTCGGGTCCCCGGTACCGGGCACCGCGAGAGCCGAGCGTGGTGACCACGTGCGGCACGGCCGACACCGCATCGGCGCCCAGCGCGGCGGCCTCGCCCTCGTTGACGACCAGCAGGCTCACGGCCGCTAGTAGCTCGGCCGGCAGTTCCCGCACCGGCGAGGGATTCAGCAGGACCGGCACGCCGGCCGCCACGGCGATGCCGGCGGCGGTGACCACCGCCGACAGCGGGATCTCCAACTGGCAGACGAGCATGTCGGCGCCCCGGATGAGATCCCCGTCCGCGTCGGTCAGCCCCAGGACCGCGCCGTTGGCTCCCGGCACGACGACGATCGAATTCTCCGCGGCAGCATCGACGGTGATCGCGGCGATCCCACTCGATCCTGGTACTCGCCGCATGTGGTCCGTCGACACCCCGGCCGCGGTCAGGCCGCCGTGCAATCGGTCGGCGAAGGCATCGTCGCCGATCGCGCCGACGAAGCTGACCGATCCGCCGGCCCGCGCCGCAGCGTTGGCCTGATTGGCCCCCTTGCCGCCGGTCAGCGTCTGGAAACCGTTGCCCAGCAGCGTTTCTCCGGGTGCCGGAAGGTGATCGACGGTGGTGACCAGGTCCATGTTGATCGAGCCCAGCACGACGATGCGCGGCGGCTGCCGGGGAGTGGTCACGACGAGACGGTAGCCCAGCCGGCCGCGTGCACGCCGCACCACGGAAGCGCCCCTGCGCCGCTGTGAGATCGTGTGCGACATGAGCGCCTTCCTCGACGCCCTCCGCACTGCCGCGGAGGGCACTGCCGGTATGACGACCGGCGAGCCGCGCCGTCCGGTCCGATCCAGCTGGGCAGAGATCCACCAGCAGGCGCTGGGCGGGGCTGCCGTGCTCGTGGCGAACGGCCTGCGGCCGGGTGGGTCGGTAGCCATCCTGGCCGGTACACCCGCCGAGGTGGCACCTGCGGCACAGGCCGTGTGGCTGGCCGGCGGTTCGGTCACCATGCTCCACCAGCCCACCGCCCGCACCAAGATCGAGCACTACGCCGGCGAGACGATGGCGACGCTGCAGGTGATCGGGGCACAACTGGTCATCGTCGGCGAGCCGTTCACGCACCTGGTCGGCCTGCTGGCCGGTACCGGCCTCACCGCCGTGACCATCGCGCAGCTGTCCGACGGAACCCCCGACCAGGCGCCGCACATCGACGCAGCCGAATCCGCACCCGCTCTGCTGCAACTGACCTCGGGTTCGACGGCGGCCCCCAAGGCGGTCCGGATCACCCACGGAAATCTGTGGGCCAACGTCGAGGCGCTCTGCTCGGCCGCCCGTATCCGCGCGGTGGACGACGTGATGGTCTCCTGGCTGCCGCTGTTCCACGACATGGGCATGGTGGGCTTTCTGACGCTGCCGATGTGCCGGGGGATCGAGCTCGTCACGGTGACGCCGGCCGACTTCCTCGCCTCCCCGTTGCTGTGGGCCGAGTTGATCAGCAAATATCACGGCACCATCACTGCCGCACCGAACTTCGCCTACGCGCTGGCCGCTCGGGTGCTCGGCCGAGCGACCGATCTCGACCTGTCCAGTCTGCGGTTCGCCCTCAACGGCGCCGAGCCGATCGACGCAAACACGGCCGAGGCCTTCTTGCGGGCGGGTCAGCCGTTCGGCCTGCCCCCGACAGCGGTGGTGTGTGCCTACGGCATGGCCGAAGCGACGCTCGGGGTGTCGCTGCACCCATGGGGAACGCCGCTGCAGGTGGACACCATCGCGGCGGACGCCCTGGAGAACGAGCGTCGTGCAGAACCGGTGCCGGCAGGATCGGACTCCGGGGCCCGGTCGTTTCCGGTACTGGGGCCACCGCTGCCCGGTATCGAATGCGTGGCCGTCGACGAGAGTGGCCGGCGCCTGGGCGATCGGGAGGTCGGTGTGCTGCACATCCGCGGCACTTCCGTCACCGAGCTGTACCTGACGGTGGACGGTCCGCGGCCCACCCGCGGCGCCGACGGCTGGCTGGACACCGGCGATCTCGGCTATCTGGTGGACGGTCGGGTGGTGGTGTGCGGTCGGGTGAAGGACGTCATCATCATGGGCGGCCGCAACATCTACCCGACCGACATCGAGCGGGTCGCCGAGCAGGTGCCCGGTGTCCGCGCAGGCAACGCCGTCGCCGTGCGCTGGCTCGAGGGCCCGCGGGAATCGTTCGCGGTGGCGGTGGAGTCGCGGGAGGCGGCCGACGCCGAGGCGGTGACCAGGATCAGTGCCGGTGTCCGCTCTGCAGTCACCGCCGCGATGGGGGTCCGCCCGGCGCTGGTGTCGGTGCTCCCCGTCGGCTCATTGCCCAAGACGCCGTCCGGCAAGCTGCAGCGCACTGCAGCGGCGGCATTGCTGCACTGACTTCAGAGAGACCATCACCTGGGTGGTCGCCGTCGCGGAGTCAGACGGTCACGATGTCGACGAGACCCTCGAGGCCACGCAGGCCGCCGGCGTTGCGGGTGTGGAGGCGTGCTGAATGAGCGTGAGCGGTCCCGCGATCAATAGATCCATCACCCGGGCCCGGGGTCGCCGGCCCGCGGCCGCCAGAGCGGCGGCCAATCGTCCGTGAGTGGCGGCAACGGCTTCATCGACGGGCAGGGCGGTGAACCTTCGCTGCACCAGGGAATCGCCGGAGGCGCTCAGCACGCACCGCTGCGTCTGTCGTCACGAATACCCCGAAGTGAGCTCAGCCAACGTAGCCGCACTGGTCGCGAGTTCTCCATCGAGAGTGGGAACGTCTGTGGCGATGAGGATGCTGGTATCGAGAATTGCCCTCGAGCTTCCGCCCACGGGGCCAACTGCCTGGTCGAGAAGATTCCGGTCGCACTCCCAGTCCGGGTCCGGTTGCCCGTCGAAGATGTCGGCCGACGGTAGCACTTGTGCAAGCGTCCCAGGCCGTGTCCCGCGAGGTGGTCGACGGGGTGTGTCGTGTGCCTACGGGTGCCGGGATGTGTGGCGGCCCGGGGTATCGGCGCTCGGCAGATGTGGCGCAGCAGGACGCCGGAATCCGAGCGCGATGACGGGCGGGCCTCGAGACTTTTCCAGGGTCGTTCATTCATATCCGCCGCCAGGGGATTCAGCAACGGAACGTCGGGCAAACTATGCAAATGTCCGAGTCCGGCGGTGGATCGGACGCGTCCAGAGTTTTGAAAACTGGTCGACAAAAAGCGAAAGTCATGCATACCCGTTGTTGTGCACAGGTTATGACACTGACCAGTCGTGTCCTGGCATGCCGCGCGCAGCCGGATCTCCCTCTTGACAAGCCGGGCGTTGGTGCTCATAGTCGTACGACGTCAGCTGAACTCATCTGATGTCTTGGATCAAGGATGATCAAGGGAGTGGCATGGCGAAGGTGGCAGTGCTCCATACGAGCTTCGTTTTCGTGACCGTAGAGCCGGTGATCACCGACCTGATAGCGGAACTCATTCCGGATGCTGAGATCCTGCATTTCGTCGATTCCGACGTACTGTCCACGGTGGTTCGCGAGCAAGGAATCTCCGACCAGAGCGAGCGCCGGATGGTGTTGTTGGCGCAGGCCGCGGAAGCCGCCGGCGCCGACGTCATCTTCTCCGCCTGCTCGTCGCTGGGCCCCACGTTGGATGCAGCGCAGCGGGCGGTGGGAGTACCGGTAGTGAAGATCGACCAGGCGATGGCCACGCTGGCGGCCGAGTCGGACCGGATCGGGGTACTGGCCACTGTCCCGACGACACTCGGACCCACGAGCGACCTGATCGCATCGGTCGCCATGGAATCAGGCCGGTCCCCGCAGATCATCCAACGGCTCTGCCCCGGTGCCTTCGATGTACTGATGGCCGGCGACCGACCGGCGCACGACCAGATGATCGCCGACCAGGCTGCCGAGCTGGCCAAGGACGTCGACGTCATCGTGCTTGCCCAGGCGTCGATGAATCGGCTGGTGGCCCGACTGCAGGCCGAGACAGGTCTCGCGATTCTCTCAAGTCCGCGCACGGGTGTCGAGAATCTGGCTCGCATCGTGCACGAGGTGTCGGAAACCCTCTCTCCGGCCTGATCCAGTTGCACCGCAGTGCATCCCCGGGTGCCGGCGCCTTTTTCCGCGGCCCCTCAACCCGG
>CAXSEW010000038.1:0-14420 GCA_964236185.1 uncultured Nakamurella sp.
GCCGAGCATCAGGATGTTGGACTTCGCCAGCTCCACCGGCTCGGGCCCGCGGTCGGGCCCCGCCTGGATGCGCTTGTAGTGGTTGTAGACGGCGACCGACAGCGCCTTCTTCGCGGTGTCCTGGCCGATGACGTACTGGTCCAGGTACTCACGGATCGCGGTCGGCTTCGGCAGGTCGTCGAGCTTGACGTCGCTGGTCTCGGCCAGCTCCTCTTCGATGATCTCGTTGCAGAGGTCGATGCACTCGTCGCAGATGTAGACACCCGGGCCCGCGATCAACTTGCGGACCTGCTTCTGGCTCTTGCCGCAGAAGGAGCACTTGAGCAGGTCGCCCCCGTCGCCGATGCGCGCCATGAGCCCTCTCGATCTGGATCGGCCGAACAGCCGGCCAATTCCGTTAGTGAAGCAACTGTCGTGATGTCGGGTGTCGTGCGGTCTCCGGGCGCCACCGCTTCGACGACATTACCCGGTGGGTCCAGGCCCGGCGTGGGTTTGCCGGTGACGACACGGGACGGCTGTTGGCCGCTGCTGTCCGGGCGAGCCGAGGCGGCGTCGCCGTCGGCCGTACCTGAACAGGGTATCGGCCGACGGCGGTTGTGCCAGCTAGATTTCAGTGCGACCTGACGGGCGGGAGTCAGTCCATCTTCCGGTACTCGAGGACGTCGTCGACCAGGCCGTAGTCCTTCGCCTCGGCGGCGGTCAGGATCTTGTCGCGCTCGATGTCGAGCCGCACCTCTTCGGGCGTCTTGTTCGAGTGCCGGGACAGGATCTCCTCCAGCGAGTTGCGCATCCGCTGGATCTCCTTGGCCTGGATCTCCAGATCCGACACCTGGCCGTAGACGCCTTCGGTAGCCGGCTGGTGGATCAGGATGCGGGAGTTCGGCAGGGCCATCCGCATGCCTTTGGAACCGGCGGCCAGCAGCACCGCGGCCGCGGAGGCCGCCTGACCCAGGCACACCGTCCGGATGTGCGGCCGGACGAACTGCATGGTGTCGTAGATGGCCGTCATCGAGGTGAACGAACCACCGGGGGAGTTGATGTAGATGACGATTTCACGGTCCGGATCGGTCGACTCCAGGGTGAGCAGCTGCGCCATGACGTCGTTGGCGGACGCGTCGTCGATCTGCACGCCGAGGAAGATGATTCGTTCCTCGAAGAGCTTGTTGTACGGGTTCGACTCCTTGACCCCGTAACTGGTGCGCTCGACGAAGGACGGCAGGATGTAGCGGGCCTGCGGAAGATTCAGCGCGTTGCCATGCGCGACGCCCAGGGGCATCTGGTGGCCGGGACGGTTCATCTCAAGACCTTCTCTCTGTACGTGGTTGGGGAGGCCTGCACACACCGGGCCGCAGGTGGGGGGCCACCTACTTGACCGGCGCGGCCGGTCCGTCGGCAGCAGCGGCGTTCCCGGGACTCTCGGCGGCACGCGAGACGACCTTGTCGATGAACCCGTAGTCCAGCGCCTCCTGGGCGGTGAACCAGCGGTCGCGGTCGGAGTCCAGGGTGATCCGCTCCACGGTCTGTCCGGTGTGCTGGGCGATGAGCTCGGCCATCTCCAGCTTCGACTTGTTGAGCATGTCGGCCTGGATGGCGATGTCCGACGAGGTACCGCCCACGCCGGCACTCGGCTGGTGCATCAGGATGCGCGCGTGCGGCAGCGCTGCGCGCTTGCCCTTCGCGCCGGCGGTGAGCAGGAACTGCCCCATCGAGGCGGCCAGGCCCATCGCGGTCGTCGCGACATCCGGCTCGATCAGCATCATCGTGTCGTAGATCGCCATGCCGGCCGTGACGCTGCCGCCGGGCGAGTTGATGTAGAGGGTGATGTCCTTCTCGGGGTCCTCCGCGGCCAGCAGCAGCAGCTGGGCGGTGATCTCGTTGGCGTTGGTGTCGCGCACCTCGGAGCCGAGAATGATGATCCGCTCGCGCAGCAACCTCTCGGAGACCGAGTCGGAGAGGGACAATCCGGGCGTGCCGCGCATCACGGCGGGCAGGATCTCCGGGGCTGCGTTCTCGATGGCTCTCAAGCCCGCTTGCGTGCTTCTGCTCACTGACGTTCTCCCTGTCAGAAGTGGTGGACCTGGGCCGGAAGGACCGCCGGTTCTCACTGATGTGGTGGTGCTGATGGAGCTGCCGCCGGTGTGCTGGCGCATCCCCGACCTTAACGACGAAGCAGCCGGCGCGACGCCCCATATCGCGCTGTTCGCTGACGGCGTGACCACGGCAGCGCCGCACCGGCGGCGGAGGTGCAGCTAGGAGTGCTCTGCCGGAACGGTCTCGGCTGACGAGTTCTCGTCGGCCGGCTCCACGTGCTCGGCGTCCGGCGCGGCGTGGTCCGGGAGCTCTTCTCCGGTGCCTTCGATGATGCCGGCGGCGGCATCTGCCGTGTCGTCGACGTCCTCGTCCTCGTCGTCGACGACCTCGACACCGAACAGCGCGGCGATGTCCAGCACGTTGCCCGACCCGTCGGTCACCGTCACCTGTTGGACGGCGTTGGCCAGGGCCTTGCCCCGACGGACGTCCGCGATCACGGCGCCGAGTTGATTGCCCTCCTGCAGACGCTTGAAGTACTCGTCAGGGCCGACGCCGAATCGCTGGGCGTTGTAGATGATCCGCTCGGTGAACTCCTCCTGCGAGACGCCGACGCCCTGCTGCTCGGCGAGCGCGTCCAGCAGCAGCTGCGTGCGGACGGCTTCCTCGGACGCGGTCCGGGTCTCGGCATCGAACTCTTCGCGGGTCTGCCCCTCGCCCTCGAGATAGGCGTTGAACTGCGCCTCGTCGTGATCGAAGGAGTGCACGGCGTCGTGCTGCCGGGCCTCGTACTCGGACTCGACGATCCCGGCCGGGGCCGGGATCTCGGTGGCCTCGAGCAGCGCCTCCAACACCTTGTCGCGGGCCTCGCTGCCCTGCTGCATGTTCTTCACCCGGCGGATGCGCTCGACCAGGTCGTCGCGCATCTCGGCAACGGTGTCGAACTCGCTGGCCAGCTGGGCGAACTCGTCGTCCACCTCCGGCAGTACCCGTTCGGACACGGTGATGACGGCGACGGTGACCTCGGCGTCGCTGCCGGCTTGGTCACCGGCTACCAGGGCCGTGGAGAAGGTGGCCGACTCGCCGGCGGACAGGCCGATCAGGGCCTCGTCGAGACCGTCGACCAGGTCGCCGGTGCCGATCTTGTAGGTCAGGGCGTCGGCCGTTGCGTCCGGCAGTTCCTCTCCGTCGACCACCGCACGCAGGTCGATGCTGACCGAATCGCCGTCCGCGGCGGACCGCTCGACGGTGGTGACGGTGGCGAAGCGATCCCGCAGCGACTCGACCTGCTCGTCGATGTCGGCTTCGGTGATCTCCACGTCGTCGACCTGCACGGAGATGTCCTCCACCGTCGGCAGGACGATCTCCGGACGGATGTCCACCTCGGCGGTGAAGGCGAGCGTGTCGCCGTCGTCGATCCGGGTGACCTCGATCTCCGGCTGGCCGAGCGGCGTCAGGTTGGCATCGGAGACCGCCTGCCCGTATTTGGCCGGCACCGCATCGTTGACCACTTCGGAAAGGATCGTGCCACGGCCCAGCCGGGCGTCCAGAATCTTCGACGGCACCTTGCCGGGCCGGAAGCCCGGGATGCGCACCGATCCGGCGAGTGCCCCGTAGGCCTTGTCGAAGTGTGGCTTCAGCTCGTCGAACGGAACCTCGACGGATAGTTTGACCCGGGTCGGGTTGAGGTGTTCGACGGTGCTCTTCACTTGCTGGACTCCTAGGGTGATCATTGCTGGGGAACTGATCTTCTTCACATCGCGGGCACGGTCCACGAGGTTCGGCGCCACAGCCGCGGCGGCGAAATCAGCCGACGGCCGGTGTACCTCTGACGACGCCGTTGCACCTGGAACGCCTCGATTCTAGGCGACCTGCGAACCTGCGAATGTCGCCCCTTCGATCGGGTCGCCGCCCGGGAGCGCTCACCGTCCACTACAGTCGGGTCCGCCGACGAAGCTCGGGAGGAAACGCTTGGTCACCAGAGCAGTCGCCGCCGTCGCCAGGTATGGGCCCGTGGTCCTCACCGTGGTCACCGTTCTGGCCGGGATGCAACCGGCTGCTGCCCAGCTGCCGCGACCTGTCGCCTCGGCACCTCTCGTCTTGGAATCCATCGCCTCGGCACCCATCGCCTCGGCACCTCTCGGGTCGGCACCTCTCGGGTCGGCACCTCTCGGGTCGTCAGGGACAGCCCCGGTCGCGACGGCCGTCACGCCCGGCTCGATCCTCGCCCGGCTGGCGTCCGCGACGATCACGCCCGCCCAGGCCGTCAGCCAGGCGCACTCGCAGGCCGCCGCCAACGGCATCAACGACTACCTCAGCGTGGTCGACCGCTCGACCGGTGCACTGCTGGCGCAGAGCGGGTCCGGCACCCAGGTGGCGTCGGAGTCGATCATGAAGTTGATGCTCGCCTCGTACTACCTCGTGCTGGCCGGCGGCTACCAGCACCAGTCCGCGGACGTGTTGTCGAACCTGAGCTACATGATTCGGTACTCCGACGACGACACGGCCAACGCCTACTTCAGTTCCGCCGCGATCCCGACCATCGCCGCGCGGTACGGCATGCGATCCACCATCAACGCCACCGACCGGACAGGCCACTGGGGTGCGGCGCGGATCACCGCGGCCGACATGACAACGTTCCTGTTCCGCGCCTCCCGGGACGCCCAGGTCGGCCCGTGGCTGCTGCCGGTGATGGCCCAGGTTGCGCCGGTCGGTTCGGACGGTTTCAACCAGGCGTTCGGCATGAACTCGCTCGGCGGGACCCACGGCTCCAAGCAGGGCTGGGGCGGTGACCAGTTCTGGACCTCGGCCAGCAACGTCATCAACTCCGTCGGCTACACCGACCGGTACTTCGTCGCCATCCTGCAGAACAGCTACTCCTATCCCGACCCGGCGCGGTCCACCTCCACCTCTGCGGCGCGCACCATCGCCGCGGCCCGTACGGCCGTTGCGGCTCCCCCCGCTCCCCCCGTGCCGGTCGTGCACAACGGCGACTTCGTCCGGCGCAGCGGCGACGCCGCGGTCTACCGGGTCGCCGGCGGGGCGCCGATCTACGTGCACTCGTGGGTGCCGTTCGGCGGCTCGAAACCGGTCAAGGTCATCTCCAGCGCTCAGTTCGCCGGGCTGCGGGTTTTCCCGGTCGACGGAACCTTCATCACCGCCACCGGGACCGGAGAGGTCTATCGGGTGGTCTACGGAACCCCGGTCTACGTCGCTCGGTGGTCCCGTTTCGGCGGCATCCAGGACACGATCGTCGTCGATGCGGCCGCCATCATCAACGCCGGCCACAGCGGCGTCTGGTCGCACCTGCGCAGCATGGTGCCGGACGGCAGCTACCTGGTCGCCACCGGTACCAACGAGGTGTTCAAGATCGCCGGCGGTGCTCCGACCTACGTCTCGTCCTGGGCCGCCGTCGGTGGTCCGAAGATCGCCCAACGCGTCGACCAGGACTCGATCACCAACGCCGGCCACTCCGGCCGGTGGTCGCACCTGGGCTACCAGCCGAGGAACGGCACCTATCTGTCGGTCAACGGCAGCACCGCCATCTACCGGACGGCTGGTGGGGCGCCGCTCTACGTCGCCAGCTTCGCCGGTCTGGACGGCAGCAAGGTCACCGTCCAGGTCGACGTCCAGGCGGTCAATCACGGCGGCCAGACCGGGCGCTGGGCACATCTGGGCTTCTACCCGACCACGGGCACGTTGCTGACCGGTGATCCCGGCGGCCGGGTATACCGCGTGTCCAGCGGTCACGCCGTGTACGTGCCATCGTGGTCGCCCTACGGCGGGCCCCGTCCGACCGTGCGGATCAATCAGCTGACCATCGACCGAGCCGGCCTGGGCGGGGTGTTCAACCACCTCCGCCGGTGACGGCGGCCGGCGGGCCCAGGTAAGCCCGGCCCGAACGCGCCCCGCCGCCTCACGCTGCACTTCGTCGCCCGACGTGCACCTCGTCGCGCCACGCTGTACTTCGTCGCCCCACGCCGCAACTCGTCGCGCCACGCTGCATCCCGTCGTCGGCGTCGAGCAGGTGCGCGGTGGGCTCAACGGGTGCGCCGTGCATTTGCGACGGCGCGCGGAGCCAGGCGCAGTCCGAGCGGCCGTATTCGCGCAGTCGTAGGACAGCACATGTTTGTTAGGATCCCGGGCGTAGCGGGCTGTAGCGCAGCTTGGTAGCGCGCCGCGTTTGGGACGCGGATGTCGCAGGTTCAAATCCTGTCAGCCCGACTCGTTCGGCCCGTCTCCGAATTCGGAGGCGGGCCGGCTCCGATTTGTGGTCCGGGTGGGGCAGGATGGCGCCATGGGAAACCGGACCGGACGGCAGGCCGCACCGCTGGCGGCGGTACTGCTGCTCACCCTTGCCGGGTGCGCTCAACCGTCCGCCGCCCCGGCGAGCGGAGCCTCGCCCGGCGCGCTGCTGACCAGGGCGGCCACAGTCGGCAACGCAGCGCCTCCCACCACGGCAGGGCAGACCTCCCCGGCAGCGCCGCCCACCACCACAGCGCAGCTCCCGGGTACTGCCCAACCGTCCGCGTCGACCCTCAAGGCCACGACCTCTTCCTCAGCACCGGTGACGGCGGGCGCCGGCCAACCGGTGTCACCGCTTCCATCGTGCAGCGCAGCCACCCTGCCCACGTCCGTCCGGGGCACGTTGACATTTGCCGTCAGCAAGGGCGCCGGGACGCCCTGGTTCGTCGGAGATCCATTGCAGGGCAGAGGTTTCGAGGCGGCAGTCGGCGCTGCGGTAGCTGGCCAACTGGGCTATGCGGCGGATCGGGTGGAGTGGAAGGGCGCTGCGGCCGCCGACGTCCAGGCCGCGAAAGTGCCGGGAGCCGACGTCGGCCTGGGCGAGTTCCGGACGCCCGATCAGGGCGGCGGGACCGTCGACTACTCCACCGGCTACTTCTCGATCTCCGATTCGGTGGTCGCCCGGGTGGGCTCGCCGGCTGCGAAGGTGACCGGATTGCCGGCGCTGGGGAGGCTGCGGGTGGCCTCGCTCGCCGAGCCGACCGAAGGTGCAGGCCGCCTCAGCTCGCCATCGAGCACTCGCTACCCCAGCACCGCGGCCGCTCTTGCCGCGCTGCGCCAGGGCGCTGTCGACGTCGCTGTCGTACCCACACCAGCCGCGGTGACCGCGGGTTCCGATATCGCCGTGGTCGGGCAGCTGTCGCAGCCGACCGAGCAGCCGGCCCAGTTCGGCATGGTGCTGGCCAAGAACTCGAAGTTGACCTCGTGCGTGTCCGCGTCCATCGACCAGCTCCGGGTGACCGGGGCGCTGGCCGCGTTGGTGCAGCGCTGGGTACCGGCGGCGAACAAACCGCTGAAGTAGCTGCCGACGGGCCGTTCTGGCTCGCTACCCGTGCGGCGAAAGGCCGGAAACACGCACCGCACCCCTGTGTGGACCACCGAGCACCTGTCGAGCCCACGGCGCACCTGCTGGACGCCGACGACGAGGTGCGGCGTGACGCGACGAGGTGCGGCGTGACGCGACGAGGTGCAGCGTGGCAACAGCAGGTGCGGCATGACGCAAACGGGGTGCGGTGCGGCGAGCGGATAGGGCGACGCCGGGCAATCAGGCGCGCTCCGGGCGCTACTGGGTGCGTTACCATGTCCGTGCTCGACAGCGATGCCGAGCCCCCGCGGGCGTAGCACAATGGTAGTGCCTCAGTCTTCCAAACTGATTACGCGAGTTCGATTCTCGTCGCCCGCTCCAGCACCGGCGTGTCCGTCGGGCCCGACCCGGTGAAGCGCCGGGGTCCCCATTTCAGCGAGGGCCATTTCCTGTGGACGACCTGGACGCCGATCCCGCCACGCAACCGAGCAGCGCCGGAACGATAGGCATCGCACCGGCGATTCTGGCCGGTGTCATCACCGCAATCGTCGGCTTCACCAGCTCGTTCGCAGTGGTGCTGACCGGCCTCCGAGCGGTCGGCGCCAACACCGATCAGGCGGCGTCCGGTCTGCTGGTGCTCTGCCTGAGCATGGGCGTCGGGTCCATCCTGTTCTCCTGGCGCTTGAAGATCCCGATGACGATGGCCTGGTCCACGCCCGGCGCTGCGCTGTTGGCCGGTGCCGCCGTGCCGGCGCACGGCTTCTCCGCAGCGGTCGGCGCCTTCCTGGTCACCGGCGTGCTGCTGGCGCTCTGCGGCCTGATCAGACCGCTCGGCGCCGCCGTGTCGGCCATTCCGCCGGCGTTGGCGAACGCCATGCTGGCCGGAGTGCTGCTGACGCTGTGCGTCGAACCGTTCCGGGCGTTGGCCGTCTCGCCGGCCGCCATCGCTCCGGTCCTCATCACCTGGCTGATGCTGGTGCGATCAGCAAGACGCTGGGCCGTGCCCGGCGCGCTGGCTGTCGCCATCGTGGTGATGGTCGTGTCCGGATCGTTCAGCCATCTATCCGGTGCCCGGCTGGCGCCGGTGCTGGTCGGTGTCGGGCCGTCGTTCCAGCTGTCCACCGTGGTGGCCATCGCGCTGCCACTCTTCCTGGTCACCATGACCAGCCAGAACATCCCCGGCATGGCGGTGCTCGGTTCGTTCGGCTACCGCCCGCCGCTGCGCGCGCCGCTGATCTACACCGGGAGCGCCACGGTGGCCGGCGCGTTCGGCGGGGCCCACGCCATCAACCTGGCGGCCATCTCGGCGGCTCTGGCAGCGGGACCGGAAGCACACCCGGACGCCCGCCGGCGGTGGGTGGCCGGTGTCTCCTGCGGAGTCGTGTACCTGGCGATCGGGCCGCTGTCAGCCTCTGTTGCGGCTATTGCGCAGGCGGCGCCGGCCGGCATCATGGGCGCCATCGCCGGCCTGGCCCTGATCGGCCCCTTCGCCTCGGCGGCCGGCGCTGCCCTGGCGGCCGGCGAACACCGGGACGCGGCAGCGGTGACCTTTCTGGTCGCCGCTTCCGGCGTCGCCTTCGGCGGCGTGGGAGCAGCGTTCTGGGGACTCCTCGGCGGCGGGCTCTACCTCGCGGTGATGCGACTCCCCCTCGCGCGCCGCGGACCGGCTCGGTCCAGCCGCTAAGGTTGCCCGGGCCGAACACACCCAGCTCTACCAGCACGCAGGAAAGGCCCACACGATGACGGTCCGCAAGGTCGCTCTGCTCACCGCCGGGGGTTTCGCCCCCTGCCTGTCCTCTGCCGTCGGCGGGCTGATCGAGCGGTACACCGAGCTGGCACCGGATGTCGAGATCATCGCCTACCGGCACGGCTACCAGGGCCTGCTCTCCGGCGACTACCTGACGGTCACCCCCGAGGTGCGCGCCCGGGCGGGTGTGCTGCACAGTTTCGGCGGCTCCCCCATCGGCAATTCCCGCGTCAAGCTCACCAACGCCAAGGATCTCGTCAAGCGCGGGCTCGTGCCGGAGGGCGCCGACCCGCTGCAGGTCGCGGCGGACCGGCTGACGGCCGACGGCATCGACGTGTTGCACACCATCGGCGGCGACGACACCAACACCACGGCCGCCGATCTGGCCGCCTACCTGGCCCAGCACGACTACGCGCTGACGGTCGTCGGACTGCCAAAGACCATCGACAACGACGTCATCCCGATCAAGCAGTCGCTGGGTGCCTGGACGGCTGCGGAGGAAGGCGCCGGCTTCGCCCGCAACATCATCGGCGAGCACAACTCCGGGTCCCGGATGCTGATCGTCCACGAGGTGATGGGTCGGCACTGCGGCTGGCTGACCGCCGCGACGGCGAAGGCCTATCGCGCCTGGCTGGACACCCAGCAGTGGCTGCCGGAGATCGGGCTGTCCCGAGACGCCTGGGACATCCACGCGGTGTACGTCCCCGAGGCGGAGTTCGATCTCGAGGCGGAGGCGACCCGCCTGCGCGAGGTGATGGACACCCTGGGCAACGTCACCATCTTCCTGTCCGAGGGCGCCGGCCTGGAGACCATCGTGGCGCAGCTGGAGGCATCCGGTGCGGACGTTCCCCGCGACCCGTTCGGACACGTCCGGCTGAACGACGTCAATCCGGGAGCCTGGTTCGCCGAGCAGTTCGCCGAGCGGCTCGGCGCCGAGAAGGTGATGGTGCAGAAGTCCGGCTACTACTCGCGCGCCGCGGCGGCGAACAGCGAGGACCTGCGGCTGATCAAGTCGATGACCGACTACGCCGTCGACTGCGCACTGCGGGGAGAGGCCGGCGTCATCGGGCACGACGAGGAGGCGGGCAACCGGTTGCGGGCGATCGAGTTCAGCCGCATCGCCGGTGGCAAGCCGTTCGACATCAGCACCGACTGGTTCGGCGAGTTGCTCGCCGACATCGGACAGCCCGCCGCCGCTGCGGGCAGCGGACACTGAGCAGTTCCTCGCTGGATACGGGCGGCGGGCTTGCGCGATAAGAGCAGGACAGGCCGGGCCGCCGCACGGCAGGCTGTACCCATGAGCGAACCGACCACCGACCACACCGTCACCGCGACCGACGAGTTCTTCGTCCGCAGGCTGACGAAAGCCGACTGGGCGGGCGCGAAGGCCCTCGATGCGGCGGCTTTCGGCTATGACACCGACGACGACTTCCTGGACACCGTCTCGTTGCCGGCGCTCGACATCGGCCGCTTTCTCGGTGCGTTCGACCCGGCGCTCGACGAACTGCTGGTCGGCACCTGCGCCATCCAGTCCAGGCAGCTGACCTTCCCCGGGCATGGTCCGGCGCCGGTGGCTGCGGTGACCTGGGTCAGTGTGCGACCCGACCAGCAACGCCGCGGCGTCCTCCGACGGCTGATGACGGATCAGCTGCACGGCTTGCATGACGAGCAACGTGAACCGATCGCCATCCTCACCGCCAGTGAGGCGGTGATCTACGGCCGTTTCGGTTACGGGCTCGCAAGTTTGCGCACCCGCCTGGAAGTACCGGCGCCCGCCCCGTTCCGCGCGGGCATCGCCACCGACCCGGTGCTCGAGCTGCCGCAGGACCAGGCATTGCCGCGGGTGCGCGAACTGCACGCGAGCATCGCTCCGAGCTTTCCAGGGTATCTCGATCGATCGCCGGAGGTCTGGGCCACGCTGTTCTCCGACCATCCCTTCGTCTCCAAGGGCGTCAGTGCGCGCCGCTTCGCTCTGCACCAGGACGGTTACGTGGTGTTCCGACTCAGCGACCGTTGGACCGACCGCGGGCCGGACTACACCCTGACGATCAACGAGCTGGGTGCGACCACACCCGTAGCCAGGGCGTCACTGTGGCGTCATGTCCTGAACTATCCACTGGTCCGCAAGGTCGTCTTCCCGCGAGCCTGGGTCGATGAGCCGTTGGCGCACCTGCTGGCGAACCCGCGCACGCTGAGTGCAGACAGCAGCGACAACGTCTGGGTCCGGATCGTCGACCTGGCGCGGGCGATGGACCTGCGGAGCTACTCGTCGGCGGCGACAGTGACGGCGCGGGTGATCGACCGGTTCTGCCCGTGGAACGACGGGGTCTGGCGGCTCGAGTTGGCAGTGGACGGCGGTCGGGCGGAACGAACCGCCGCCACGCCGCAGGTGGAGCTCGATATCAGCGACCTGGGGGCAGCGTTCCTCGGTGGCACCCGGATCGCGGTGCTTGCTGTCGCCGGCCGGGTCACCGGCGATCCAATGGCCATCGGCCAGCTGGACCTGGCTCTGGCGACCGCTCTCCAGCCGTGGACGCCGGAGGGCTTCTGACCGCGTCGATCGACCGACCAGGGGTTCTGGCGCGCCCGGCCGCCCCGTGCGGCATGCTGCTGGCATGGATAGACCTCGCCGGCGCGCCGCCGGACGCCCCGCCGGTCCGCCGGACGCGATTCCCGCCATTGCCGACCCGGACGGTGACACGCCAGTCGGTGGACCGCCGGTCGGCGCCCAATCGGCCGGTGGACCGCCGGTCGAAGTAGCCGGCGCACCGCAGCACCGGCGCCGCCAGCGGGCGCCACGGGGCACGACGGCCGGGCGAGCCGGGGACCATCCCGACCTGGGCGATCCGGGTGCGGTGAAAGGGCCGCCGACCACCGCCGATCCCACTGCATCGGCGTCGTCGCCAGAGGCGGCCGAACCGGCGACCAGCACTCGTTCGCCAACTGCTCCGCCAGAACGTGACGACCGTCGGCGCGGCGAGGGGCGAGAGGACCGCAGGCGGGGCGGCGAGTCGGCCATGGAGCGCTCGCTACGCGCACTGGTGTCGACCCGGACCACGCAGCTTCCGTTCGACGTTGCGATGCGCGCCCGCGAGGTGGCCGAGCCGACCGCTGCAGACCTGGCCGACGCTGAACGCGACCTGGTGCTGGTCCGCAGGCACTACGTGCCACCGGAACCGCTGCTCACCAAGAAGGCCGACGTGCCCGGGAAGGGCGCCTCCGGTCGGTCCGGCGACTCCGCCGGCAGGAGTGACGGTCGACGCGGCGGCCGGCGGTCAGGTCGCGGGTAGGTCCTGCGGCCCCGGATTCGTTTCGTAGGCGGCGACCAGATCGATTCGGCGTTGGTGACGCGGGTCGTGCGAGAACTGAGTGGCCAAGAAGGTGTCGACGAAACCGGCAGCGGTCGGGATGTCGTACTCACGGGCGCCGAGCGAGATGACGTTCGCATCGTTGTGCTGGCGGGCCAGCTTGGCAGTCTCCTGCGAGAAGGCCAGGGCCGCGCGCACTCCCACCACCTTGTTTGCGGCGATCTGCTCGCCGTTGCCGGACCCGCCGATCACCACGCCCAAGCTGCCTGGGTCCGCGACGACCTTCCGGGCGGTCTCGATGCAGAACGGCGGGTAGTCGTCCTGCGGGTCGTAGACGTGCGGGCCTACGTCCACCACCTCGTGTCCGGCGGCCGTCATCCGGTCGACCAGGAACGTTTTCAACTCGAAGCCGGCATGATCGGAACCGATGTAGACGCGCATGCGCTCAGTCTTGCAGTCGGCAGCGACTGGGGAAGGACCAGGGGCGGCGTCCCGACCGGGCGAGCCGGTCAGGGCACGACCAGCACCGGGAACTTCTGGGTGGCGACCACTGCGCGCGACACCGAACCGGAAGCCATCCGGTGGACGAACTCGGCAAAACCCCTGTGCCGCTTGCCGACGACCACGCAGGCGGCGTCCCGGGCGGTCGCAATCCGGATCAGCTCGCCGGACGCTTCACCGGTCACCGAGATGAGCTCCCAGTCGACGCCCACCAGGTCGCCACCGGAGACGAGCATCGACCGCAAGCCCTCCTCGATGGTCTGCTCGGCGGAATTGTCGAAGCCCATCTCCTCGGGAATCGGCACGTACCCCTCCACCATCGGCATGTTGCGCCGGCGCACGTGCACCAGCAGCAACGGGCGACACAGCGCACGGGAGAGGAAGACCGCCGCCCGCAGCGGCCGGCCGCAGGTGCTGGCCGAGTCGACACCGATCACCACCGGCCCACCGGCCAGGTCGGGCGGCAACGGTATCCCGGACGGTTCCATCATGACGATCACCGCTTCCCGCGTCGCTGCGTCGGACTGCAGCGTCAACGTAGCCCCAAACATCCCGGCCGGCGACGGGAACACCGACGACGCACGACATCCAGGTCAGTCGAAGTCCAGGTCGCCTGTGCGGGTGCGCTTGATCTCGAAGAAGTTCGGATAGGACGCCAGCGTCACTGTCGCGTCCCACAGCCGGCCGGCCTCCTCGCCGCGCGGGATCTTGTTGATCACCGGGCCGAAGAACGCCACGTCGTTGATGTGGATGGTCGGCGTGCCGACGTCGGGACCCACCTTGTCCATCCCCGCATGGTGGCTCGCGCGCAGTGCATCGTCGTAGACGTCCGTGTCCGCGGCCTGCGCCAGGTCCGCCGGCAGGCCCACCTCGGCGAGTGATTCGGCGATGACCTGCGAGAAGTCCTCGATGCCCTGATTGTGGATGCGGGTGCCCATGGCGGAGTAGAGCGGCGCCAGCACCTGATCACCATTGGCCGCAGCGGCAGCGATCGCCACCCGCACCGGACCCCAGGCCTTCGTCATCATGGCCTGGTACTCATCGGACAGATCACGACCTTCGTTGAGTACCGCCAGGCTCATCACGTGGAACTCGACCTCGATGTCCCGCACCTTCTCGACCTCGAGGATCCACCGGGAGGTGATCCAGCAGAACGGGCACAGCGGGTCGAACCAGAGGCCCGCCTTGTCCTTCTGACCAGAAGCGTGTTCGGTGGTGGCACTTGCTGTCGCTGTCATGGGACCTTCCTCGCCTGTTCGGTGAAACCAACGCTAGCGTGCGTCCCCGAGAGCCGGCGGAACCGGTCGACGGGACAGTCATCGCGAGCAACCACCGGCTCCGCGCAGATGTTCCCGCCGGCCGCTCCGTCCGCTGCTGTCCACCCCAACTGTTGCGGGCCCGGTCGCAGGGGGATGCACTCTGTCGGCACCATCTGATCTGATGTCTCCATGTCTGTCCCGACCAGCGCCACCGCCAGTGTCGCTCCACACCCGTCCCAGCCGCCCAA